>CAJAVP010000019.1 GCA_903945375.1 uncultured Methylococcaceae bacterium
CGTGAGTTTGTGCAATTTATTTTTCGTTTCTCGGCGCGGGTCTTGAAGCTCGGCAAAATAGGGCATCGGATCGGGTAACATAGTCTCTCCTGAACAAAATCCTTATAATAACCTCATTTTCTCCGCAAGTGCTATATAGCCCGCGTGGGGTGGATAAGCGTTAGCGTCATCCAACAACAACCCTTATAATGTGCATGACGCTAACGCTTATACCCTACGACTACTCGGCTTTTTGTGCAGCTTCGCTTGAGCGTTGAGTTAGCCCGCGTAGCTACCCTGTTCAACTTCAAGTTAAATTTAGCTGATTTCTACTATCCGTTAGATTTTGGAATAGCATAAAAACGAGACTACCGGGCTTTGCGTTGTTTGCAACCTAACAGCGTCAGAATCATTACTGTTGGGTTGCGGAAATCATGCAACCCAACCTACACCACTTAACTATTTATCTTGTTATATCAAAAATCTAGACAATATTATGATTTCCGATTTACCTCTATTTTGTATTGATTTTAGCGTACTTATTAAATCAATTGCTTAAAAGTTTGCTTTGTTTGTTAATATCGCTAAGATCTATGCCGTTGCTAATTTGCTTGTGTGCCAGCGCGGCTTTGTCGCGGGCATTGTTTTGTCATTTTTTTGACACAATCCAACGCTATAATTAACGATATATTTAAAACACTATTATAGGAATTTATATGACTCTTTCTATTCATGACGTTAAAGTAGTAACCGGAAATTGTCCTTACCATACCGGAGAACTGGCGTTCCAAGACCCCGCTCCGATTCATCAATGTGTTTTTCTAGCCAACAATCTGCACGTTGTTACCACCCGTGAAGAAGCGTTTTCTCTCGTTGCTTCCGTTGAAAAAGGCTGCGGCTCTTGCTCAAACATCATCTTGCACCCTATTGCCAATGAAAATAAAGTTGAAATCATTTGGAGTGGTTGCGGCAATGTTAAAAGTCCGATTATCGACAAGGCCCTCACTGGTTTACAACTAAACGACCTCAATATCGTTGAAGAAAACAATCATTCAGCCCACATCCTTGTTGCTTTAGATTGCTCGCCTAAAGACATAGAAAACCGCTTTATGGCTGTTTATAGCAGCTAAAAATTCAATCACAATTAACTCCGCGCTCATACGGCTTGCTCTACTTTCATTTACGATCACATGAACTGAGCGATGTCTAAGAGCCGGAGTGAATGGTATAAATCGATGGCTACACTCAGCCAGCAATAAAAAGGGATAAGTTTTAACGGCTACCCACTAGCACGGGACAGTGTGATGGGCTATGACGTATTGACTTGCAGGCAAAGCCTGCTCGCCTCATGCCGCGTGTATTGCCCTATCGCTTAACCCTTCCAACTAAAGACCATTCCCAATGACACATTCTGATCATTTGCATTATAAAACCGCTTGGCGAGATTTTAATGAAGGCGTGTGGCAAACCAGCGTTGCTGTACGTGATTTTATTCAACAAAATTACACCCCTTATCTAGGTGACGACCAATTTTTGGTCACAAAAACTGCACGTACCGCACAGTTATGGCAAGAGCTTTCAGTTTTAATACAACAAGAACAAACCAAAGGCGTTTTAGATGTCTCCGCTGATATTGGCTCGTCAATCCTCGCTCATCAACCGGGCTACATTAACAAAAATCTTGAAAAAATTGTTGGCTTGCAAACCGATGCGCCACTAAAACGCGCGATTATGCCAAATGGCGGTTTGCGTATGGTGCAAGCCGGGCTTGAAGCCTATGGATTTACGCTAGATTCCCAGATTGAGGTCGCCTATCACCGGTATCGCAAAGATCACAATCAAGGTGTTTTCGATGTTTATAGCCCTGAAATTCTCGCCTGTCGTAAAAGTGCCATTATCACCGGTCTGCCCGACGCCTATGGTCGAGGTCGGATTATTGGCGATTATCGCCGTGTCGCACTCTATGGCATTGATTTTTTAGTCAAAGAAAAAATCCGCGAAAAAGCTGAGCTGGATGCTGCTGATTTTGACAATGATGATTTGCAAGTGCGCGAAGAGCTATCCGAACAAATCAGGGCACTTAATGAACTCAAGCAGATGGCGGCAAATTATGGCTTTGATATTAGTTATCCGGCGAGTAACGGACAAGAAGCCGTGCAATGGACTTACTTTGGCTATTTAGCCGCTATTAAGGAGCAAAATGGCGCGGCGATGTCGATTGGTCGAATTTCCACGTTTCTGGATATTTATTTCGAGCGCGATTTTCAAAAAGGCTGTCTTGATGAAACGCAAGCACAAGAGTTAATTGACGATTTAGTTATCAAGCTGCGTATCGTGCGGTTTCTTCGCACCCCTGAATATGATGAGTTATTTTCCGGTGATCCAACGTGGGTCACCGAGTCGATTGGCGGCATGAGTGAGGACGGTCGTCCACTGGTCACTAAAAACAGTTTCCGTTTTTTAAACACGCTTTACAATCTAGGTTCAGCACCCGAGCCGAATTTGACGGTGCTGTGGTCAAATGCTCTACCGGCAGGTTTCAAAGATTTCTGCTCGAAAGTCTCCATCGAAACCAGCGCCATCCAATATGAATCCGACGATTTAATGCGCCCACAATGGGGCGATGACTACGCGATTGCCTGCTGTGTTTCCGCCATGCGTGTCGGTAAACAAATGCAGTTCTTTGGCGCACGCTGCAATCTGGCGAAAGCCTTGCTGTACGCCATCAACGGCGGTGTCGATGAAAAATCAGGCATCTGCGTCGCGCCGGGATTTGAGCCGATTCGCACCGATTATCTGGATTACGACGAGGTTATAGAAAAATTTGACCACATGCTGGATTGGCTTGCCAAAACCTATATCAAAGCTCTAAACGCTATTCATTACATGCACGACAAATACCATTACGAACGTCTCGAAATGGCCTTACACGACCGCGATATTTTGCGGACGATGGCGTGTGGCATTGCCGGTTTATCGGTGGTAGCTGATTCCTTGTCGGCGATTAAATACGCCAAGGTCAAGGTGCTGCGTGATGACAGCGGCATTGCCAGCGATTTCGCTATCGAAGGCGATTATCCGGCCTATGGCAACAACGATGACCGCGTGGACAACATTGCGGTTTGGCTGGTCGAAACCTTCATGAACAAGATTAAAACCCACAAAACGTATCGTAACAGTGTGCCCACACAATCGGTGCTGACCATTACCTCGAATGTGGTATACGGCAAAAAAACCGGCAATACGCCGGATGGTCGTCGTGCGGGTGAACCGTTTGCGCCGGGTGCAAATCCGATGAGCGGTCGCGACAAAAAGGGCTTTGTTGCCTCCGGTGCGTCCGTAGCCAAACTGCCTTATCACGCCGCTCTGGACGGCATTTCTTGGACAGCGACCTCAACACCCGATTCCTTAGGTCATACGCTCGCGGATCGGGTGAATAATCTGACCAACTGCTTGGACGGTTTTTGTACTGCCAGTGGTTTTCATGTCAATGTCAACGTATTAGATCGAGATCGTTTGCTGGATGCCATGAAACACCCTGAAAAATATCCGCAACTGACCATACGAGTATCGGGTTACGCCGTGAATTTTGTTAAACTTACGCGCGAACAACAATTGGATGTGATTAACCGAACGTTTCATACACACAACTGAGATGCACCCGACGAGTCATCATCCGTCTATACCGCCCGCCCATGTCAATGCCGAAGGTCAACTTGCAGGCTTCGTGCATTCCTTCGACACCGGTGCAGCCGTCGACGGGCCCGGCATCCGCTTCACGTTATTCGTATCCGGTTGCCAGTTTCATTGTTTGTATTGCCATAACCCGGATACTTGGCATCTGCACAATGGGCAATTGATGACGGTGGATGAGGTCTTAAAAGAGCTTAAAAAATACGCACATTTTCTACAATTTTCCGGCGGCTTAACTATTTCTGGCGGCGAGCCGCTGATGCAAGCGGATTTTGTGGGTGAAATTTTTCGCCGAGCTAAACAGGAGCTAAAGCTGCATACGGCTTTGGATACACAAGGCTTTCTCGCCGCACATCTGCCTGATGACTGGTTTGATTCAGTCGACCTGGTTTTACTGGACATCAAGCAAATGAATCCAGAAAAACACAAGACACTGACCGGACAAGATTTACAACCTAGTTTAGATTTTGCTTTGCGCTTATCGACCATGAAAAAAAAGATGTGGATTCGATATGTATTAGTGCCCGGTTATACCGATGATCCAGCCGATATTGATGCCCTCGCCACATTTGTCGATCAGCTAAGTGGAGTTGAAAGGATTGACGTGTTACCCTTTCACAAAATGGGGGAATCGAAATGGCTCGAACTTAACATGGACTATCGATTAAGCGACGTTCAACCCCCAGCTCAACAATCCATCGACTGGGTGACGCACAAACTCACACTGCCCATTAATAGTTCGATAACACGCTGTGTAAAGCAATCTTAGTGGGAGTGGCTTTAGCCACGATTGTCGCGCCTAAAGCCACTCCCACTTGTATCAATTTACGTTCTGTCAATGCTACAAGGAAATTATCATGAGCCAAACACCCACCGATAAAACCCGCCCGGCGGATCTACGCAGGCATGATCAAGGCACCGGCCCTACCCGGACGCACCACCCCATCTATCAAGATTTTCTGCCGCCGTGTAACAACGCATGTCCAGCCGGTGAAAATATCCAAGCTTGGTTAGCCCTTGTACAAGCCGGTCAATACCATGAGGCTTGGCAAGAAATCATGAAAGATAATCCCATGCCATCAATTCATGGGCGAGTTTGCTATCATCCGTGTGAGACCCAATGCAACCGCGAGCAATTAGACGGTGCGGTCAGCGTCCATGCGATTGAACGTTTCTTGGGTGATATGGCGTTAGCAGAAAACTGGCAAATCAAACCAGACGCCGCCCCGACCGGTAAACGAATTTTAATTGTCGGCGCAGGCCCCAGTGGCTTATCCGCCGCTTATCATTTAGCTCGCTTAGGTCATAAAGTCGTGATTTATGATGCCGGCCCGGTAGCGGGCGGCATGATGCGTTTTGGCATTCCCGCCTATCGTTTACCACGTCGTGAGTTAGATGCAGAAATCAAACGCATCGAAGCCTTAGGCGTACAAATTGTGCTGAATCGAAAAGTGGATAATCTTCTGGCGGATAAACGCGAAGGTAATTTTGATGCTGTCTTTGTTGCCGTTGGTGCACATTTAAGCAAACGCATTGATATTCCAGCACGAGAAGCCTCAAAAATGATGGATGCTATTGCCTTTTTACGCGAAACCGCCACCGGTCACGCGCCTAGATTGGGACGTAAAGTGGCTATCTATGGTGGTGGCAATACCGCAATGGATGCCGCGCGTACTGCAAAACGTCTAGGTGCAGAAGAAGCCATGATTATTTATCGACGCGACCGCGACCACATGCCAGCGCATTCATTTGAAGCCGATGAAGCGATTGAAGAAGGCGTTAAAATCAATTGGTTGCGCTCAATTACCGAGATGGACGAATCGTCTATCAAAGTAGAAATCATGGCATTAGATGACAACGGCAGACCTCAACCTACCGGCGAATATGAAATTCTCGAAGCCGATGCCTTGATTTTAGCGGTCGGACAGGACACGGATACCGATTTTTTACGTTCCATTCAGGGGATTGAGTTTACCTACGACGGCACAGTAATTGTCGATTCCGGCATGAAAACCGGCGCGGCAGGTATTTTTGCGGGTGGCGATATGGTGCCTAGTGATCGCACCGTGACAGCGGCAGTTGGACATGGCAAAAAAGCAGCACGTCATATTGATGCCTGGCTACGCGGTACACGCTATGTCTCTGCACCCAAGCATGAGTTGGTCGGTTATGACAAATTGCACGTTTGGTATCAGACTGATGCCGACCCCAAAAAACAAGGTCATATCCCAGCCGAACGCCGTACCGATGATTTTTCTGAAATTGTTGCAGGATTTAATACAGCAGATGCAACTTTTGAAGCGCAGCGGTGTTTTTCTTGCGGTAACTGTTTTGAATGTGATGGCTGTTACGGGGCATGTCCTGAAACGGCTATTGTCAAATTAGGCCCCGGCAATCGTTACCGTTATATCTATGAATTATGTACCGGTTGCGCGGTTTGTTTTGAACAATGTCCTTGCCATGCGATTGAAATGGTTTCTGAGAAGGGAGAGTAAGCATGAACAAAAATCAAGTCGTGACTGTTGACGGCAGCGAAGCCGTTGCTTACGTTGCCTATCGTATCAACGAAGTGTGTGCCATTTATCCGATTACGCCGTCATCAGCAATGGCGGAATTTGCCGATCAATGGGCGGCGGAAGGTAAAACTAATATTTGGGGGAATGTGCCGCTAATCGCCGAAATGCAAAGCGAAGGCGGTGCCGCTGGTGCGGTACATGGCGCATTACAAACGGGTGCGCTGTCTACTACCTTTACCGCCTCTCAAGGCTTGCTGTTGATGATTCCTAATATGTACAAAATTGCTGGCGAATTAACGGCAACGGTGTTTCACGTTGCCGCTCGTTCATTAGCCGCACAAGGTTTGTCCATTTTTGGCGATCATTCCGATGTCATGGCGGTGCGTGATACCGGTTTTGCACTGTTAGGTTCAAGTTCTGTACAAGAAGCGCATGATATGGCGTTAATCGCACAAGCTGCTAGTTTGGAAGCACGAGTGCCGTTTATCCATTTCTTTGATGGCTTTAGAACCTCACACGAAGTGAATAAAATCGAATTACTCAGTGATGAGCAAATCCGCGCCATGATTAATGGCGAATCAGTTAGAGCGCATCGAGGACGCGGACTCAATCCTGATAATCCATTCATGCGCGGCACCGCGCAGAATCCGGACATTTATTTTCAAGCCCGTGAAACCGTCAACCCCTTCTACGCCAAAGTCCCCGCCATCGTACAAGCAACGATGGATCAGTTTGCTAAGGTCAGTGGTCGGCGTTATCGTTTGTTTGAATATACCGGCGCAGAAGATGCTACCAAGCTTATTGTCATCATGGGCTCGGCGGCGGAAACGGTTAAGGAAACCGTAACCCAGTTAGTGCAACAAGGTGAAAAAATAGGGGTGATCCATGTCCGCTTGTATTTGCCTTTTGCGGGTCATGATTTCCTCGATGCGTTACCAATCACCACGCAGGCCGTGGCAGTACTCGATCGAACCAAATCACCTGGGGCTACGGGCGAACCCTTATTTCATGATGTTGTTACCACGTTTGCCGAGGCGATTAACACCGGTAAATTAACCGTCATGCCTAAAACAGTTGGCGGACGTTATGGTTTATCGTCCAAAGAATTTACGCCCGCTATGGTTAAAGCGGTGTTTGATGAACTTGCAAAAACTCAGCCCAAAAATCATTTTACCGTTGGTATCAACGACGACGTGACGCATAACAGTTTGGCTTATGATTCGGCTTTCAATATTGATTCTGATAAAGTCATTTCCGCGCTATTTTTTGGTTTGGGTGCGGATGGTACGGTCGGTGCCAACAAAAACACGATTAAAATCATCGGGGATTTGCCGGAATTTTATGCCCAAGGTTATTTTGTTTATGACTCCAAAAAATCAGGCTCACAAACTGTCTCACATTTGCGTTTTGGCCCTGAGCCTATCCGTGCCCCTTATTTAGTCCAAAAAGCGCAATTTATTGGCTGTCATCAGTTTAACTTCCTATTTAAAACGGATATTTTGGCGCAAGCGGCACCCGAGTCGGTATTTCTTCTCAACAGTCCATTCTCGGCTGAAGAGGTATGGAATCACCTGCCCCGCTATGTTCAAGAGCGTCTGATTAGCAAACGTTTGTCGTTTTATGTGATTGATGCGGCAAAAGTTGCCCAAGAAACTGACATGGGCAATCGTGTTAATACGATTTTGCAAACCTGCTTCTTTGCGCTATCAGGCGTACTGCCCCGTGATAAAGCCATTGCTAAAATCAAAGAGGCCATCAAAAAGACTTACAGCAAGAAGGGTGAAGATATTGTACTTAAAAATTTCGCAGCAGTTGATCAAACGCTGGCGAATTTACATCAAGTCACTGTGCCTGACACGATTACTAGCACCTTAGAAATGCCTTTGATTGTGCCACTTGAAGCTCCTGCCTTTGTACAAGAAGTCACCGCCAAAATGATGTCGGGTCATGGCGATGACTTATCAGTCAGTCAATTACCCCAAGACGGCACGTATCCCACCGGCACAACCGCTTGGGAAAAACGTAATGTTTCACAATATGTGCCCAAATGGGAGCCTGATTTATGTATTCAGTGTGGTAATTGCAGCTTTGTTTGTCCGCATTCTGTCATTCGCGCTAAGTTTTATAATCAAAAAGAACTAGATGCCGCACCGGCAAACTTTCCATCGGCAAAAATCAGTGCACGGGGCTTTCCTGAAACCCGTTATACCTTGCAAATTTATCTGGAAGATTGCACCGGTTGCAACTTATGCGTCAGCGTCTGTCCGGCAGTCAGCTTAAAAGAAAGCGGCGTAAAAGCAATCAATATGACGACAAAAGCGCCGCTGATGACACAGGAACAAGAAAACATTCGTTTCTTTGAATCCTTACCGATTAATGACCGTGCGCGGGTCGATTTTTCCTCCGTACGAGGTGCACAATTCCTGCAACCGCTGTTTGAGTTTTCCGGGGCCTGTGCCGGTTGCGGTGAAACACCTTATGTCAAACTGGTATCGCAATTATTCGGTGATCGTCTCATTGTTGCCAATGCAACCGGTTGTTCATCCATTTATGGCGGCAATCTTCCCACAACACCTTGGACGAAAAATCCTGAAGGTCGTGGCCCTGCCTGGTCAAATTCGTTGTTTGAAGACAATGCCGAATTTGGTTTTGGCTTCCGTTTGACGGCAGATAAGCACCGCGCCTTAGCCATGCAACTAACTCGTGAATTTCAACGCGAATTAGGCAGTGATTTTGTTAATGTCTTACTCAATGCGCCACAAAAAACCGAATCACAAATTTACCATCAACGTGAACGTGTAGCGGAATTAAAAGCGGTTTTAATGCAGTTGGACAATGAACTGGCAAGAGATTTGTTGTCAGTGGTTGATCATCTCGTGCGTCGTAGCATCTGGATTATCGGCGGTGATGGCTGGGCTTATGATATTGGCTCAGGTGGACTTGACCATATTCTGGCCAGTGGACGCGATGTCAACGTCCTTGTGCTGGATACTGAAGTGTATTCCAACACCGGTGGTCAAATGTCCAAATCCACACCTTTGGGTGCGGTCGCTAAGTTTGCAGCAGGCGGCAAATCGGTCGCCAAAAAAGATATTGCATTACAAGCGATTTCTTACGGCAATGTCTATGTCGCACGGATTGCAATGGGTGCAAATCCACAGCAAACACTCTTAGCTATGCGTGAAGCCGAAGCGTATCCAGGCCCTTCATTAATTTTGGCGTATAGTCATTGCATTGCCCACGGCATCAATATGCAAAACGGCTTAAAACAACAAGACTTGGCAACCGCTAGTGGCTACTGGCCATTAATTCGTTACAACCCCGTGTTAAGGCAATCGGATAAGAATCCTTTTGTGTTAGATTCGCCACGT
The DNA here is from genome assembly GCA_903945375.1 of uncultured Methylococcaceae bacterium. Lineage (GTDB taxonomy): Bacteria > Pseudomonadota > Gammaproteobacteria > Methylococcales > Methylomonadaceae > Methylovulum. Next base: position 9,560 of record CAJAVP010000019.1, read on the forward strand.
CCTCATGCCTCATTTAAAGAATATGCGTACAATGAATTACGTTACAAAATGTTGCAACGAACAAATCCTGACGAAGCGGAGCGCATGATGACTATGGCGCAGCAAATCGTCAGCCAAAAATGGGATATTTACGAACAAATGGCAACCAGCTCCGGTAGCCAATTCCATCCTGATGCGAATATTACTGAGTAGAGGACTTTCAACATGGATTTAAGCACTGATTACATGGGGTTAAAAATTAAACACCCTATTATTGCCTCGTCTTCCCCTTTATCGGAAACCTTAGATGGTATCAAAACACTAGAAGACTGCGGCGCATCTGCCATTGTGATGTACTCTTTATTTGAAGAGCAAATTCGCCGTGAAAATGAAGCTTTTGATTTTTTTCTGGAATCTGGTACCGAAAGCTTTGCAGAATCAATCAATTATTTTCCACATATCGATACGGCTCATAAAGGGCCGGATCGCTATCTTAATTTAATCAGAAAAGCGGTTGAAGCGACCGAGATACCCATTATTGGCAGTCTGAATGGCATCACCAACGCCGGCTGGATTGATTACGCTAAACAAATTCAAGAAGCCGGAGCAAGTGCGCTGGAACTGAATATTTACTTCATCCCAACCGACCTCGATATGCAAACTGCTGATGTTGAGCAGTGCTATTTTGACATCTTAAAAGCGGTCAAAGATGCCGTGTCCATTCCCGTCGCCATAAAACTCAGCCCATTCTTTAGTGCAACCGGAAATATGGCAAAACGACTAGATGAAGCCGGAGCAGATGGCTTAGTGCTATTTAATCGCTTCTACCAACCCGATTTTGACTTAGATAATTTGAAGATTGATTTACACGCCGATTTGAGTACAGCAGCTGAAATTCGAGTGCCTTTGCTGTGGATTGCCGTATTGTATGGACGCATCAAGGCGTCACTCGCCGCCAGTCGGGGGATTCATTCCTCAACAGAAGTCATCAAATACCTATTAGCCGGAGCCGATGTGGTGACCGTCGCGTCAGCATTAATGAAAAATGGCCCACACTATTTAAATGTCTTAGTGAATGAAACCCAACACTGGCTTACAGCCCGAGGCTACCATTCATTAAGCGAAGTAAGAGGGGTTATGAGTCGGCAAAACGTGAAAGATCCTAGCGCTTTTGAGCGTGTAAATTACATCAAAGTGCTGGAGAGCTTTGAGAACCCTTTTACCTCAGGTATAGTAAACAGCAATCGAGCTGTTTAAAAACAGACACTCTTTAAGTGTATCTGTCTGAATTTGAACTCTAGGTGATTAGAGCAACCAATAAACAGTATAGACTTCTAAGTATTCAGTCCCCCCTCTTTGAAAAAGAGCACCCAAAGGGCATAAAGGGTTAGGGGAGATTTTATTAGATAAATCCCCCTCAATCCCCTTTTTTCAAAGGGGGATATGAATAGTTACTAGACTTCTAATAATCGATTTTTCCTTCCTCTAAAAAGGGCGGAAAAAGTTGCGCCTTCTTTACTTTTTAGAGGGTTGTATTATTTCATGTAGGTCAAGGCTCACCTACCCTAGCTATTGGGCATAATCTGCCTGTAAATGCCAATTCAGTTTAATTTTTAGGAGATTAACCTCATGCCTGAGCATGTTGCCGCCGTTACGGTTACAAACGATAACGTAGATAAAATGATCGAAACCTTAAAAACTTTATTATCGGAACGTATCAATACGGAACTGTTGCCTGAAGATATCAATGCTGATGCCTCCATCCTTGAAGGCGAATTGGGCTTAGACTCTATTATGCTGGTCGAGTTTATCTCTTTGCTAGAAGATGGTTTTGATCTGACTTTTGGCGAAAATGATCTTACTATGGATGTGTTTACTAATCTGAGAACCTTGGCTGAATTTCTGAGCAATAAAAACTTGATCTACAAAGGATAATTTTCAAAGCTCCGATGCAAACGGCTTTTAATCAATGAAATACCTACCGGTCTCTGGATAATTGTAAATGACTTTAAAATTACACCCGCCTTTAAATTCGGATGCCCATATTGAACAAGACGCGCTGCTGGATGCCGATATCCATTTCCCGCAACCGCTATCACCCAACGCATTAAATCCCCAAGCGGTTTTTTTAACTGGCGCCACCGGTTTATTGGGGGTTTATCTGCTTGAAGAATTACTCCGTCAGACTCAAGCAGATGTGTATTGCCTTGTCCGCGCCCTAGATGAAGATTTCGCCAGACAACGATTGATTAATCATCTGCAATCGTATGGACTTTGGAATGCTGATTTCGCTGAACGCATTATTCCGGTTATTGGTGATTTGACTGAACCACTGTTTGATTTAGATGAGGATATCTACCAAGCTTTAGCTGAAACCGTTGATGTGGTTTATTACAGTGCGGGCTGGATTAACATGCTTTATCCTTACTCACGATTAAAACCCGCCAATGTCTTGGGTGTTAAAGAAGCCATTCGCTTTGCTGGACTGTACCAAACCAAACCTTTGCATTTTGTTTCTAGTATTGCGGTGTTTTTTAACGAGCTAAATACTGATGGCAGAGTGCTTCAAGAATCCGACGCACCTATTTATCATCCCAGCTTAAAAGGGGGGTATGGCAAAAGCAAATGGGTGGGCGATCGTTTAGTGGCCGCCGCTCAAGAGCGAGGTTTGCCCGCAACCATTCATCGTCCAACCCGTATTATGGGGCATAGTCAAACCGGTGCATTAAACGACAACAGTGAGTTATTGCCACAGCTCCTTAAAGGCTGTATCAAAATGGGCTTGTATCCGAATTGGGATATTGAAGTCACCTTAGTCCCTGTGGATTATATTAGCCGTACGATGGTGCATTTGGCGACCTCCACGGACAATTTTGGCAAAGCCTTCCACTATTTTAACCATCATCCTATTCGTTGGCTGGATTTGCTGGATTTAATCAAAGCACATGGCTTTTCTTTGCAAGAAGTTCCTTATAATCAATGGCAAGAAGCCTTAAAAGAACGCATGGACAGTCAAGATGAGCAATACAGCCGCGATAAAGAATTTTATTCTCGATTGTTGCTGGCGTTAAAAGTCCCCCATTATCTGTTCTATAAACGCCCTTGTTTTGACTCTAAAAATATCGAACAAGGTTTAAAAGGCACAGATATCACTTGCCATAAAATTGATGAAGAGTTGATTGGTAAATATCTTCACTATTGGCAAAAAAGCGGTTTTTGCCCAAAACCCGAATAATCGTCGGCATGTCTTTTTTCATCAGATAACTATAAAAATCAGGTCACTCTATGTTGATGTCGTATAGCCATCGTTTTATTTTTATTCATATTGCTAAAACTGGCGGATTAAGTGCCCGTGATATTTTGGAGCCATACGGCGAGGAACCAGAAAAATTCAAAATCCAGCGTCCATTGCCAGAAATCAATGGTAAACATAATGTCTTTCATGATGTCTGGCGCAGTTTATTGCTTCATGCAACAGCAAATGACGCTTTAAATGAATTACCCGCTGAGATATTCAATAATTTCTTCAAATTTGCCATCGTCAGAAATCCTTGGGACTGGCAAGTTTCCATGTATCACTTCATTTTACGTGAGCCTAAATCGACGCCGCATAATTTAGTAAAGCGTCTAGGCTCATTTGAGGCCTACATCAAAGAAGTCGTCAATACAGACTTTCGTTTCCCTAAAGGCATCACCAAATTTCAAAACGAAATGATTGTAGATAAGCAAGGGCAACTGCTGGTTGATTTTGTCGGACACTACGAAAATTTAGAAGAAGATTTTGCAAAAATATTCCAACGCATTGGTATTGACGCGAATCTGCCGCATTTAAACCGCAGTCACCACAGCGATTACCGAGATTATTACACCGATGAAACGCGGCAAATGATCGCCGAACATTACGCCCAAGACATTTCGCTCTTTGGTTATAACTTCGACGGTCTAGTTAAAACAGACCAATAATATCAATCAACAGGACACCTTATGACTCGTTGTGTAGAAGCTGTATTTTTAACCAGTACGCCTGAAGAACTTGCCGCACAATATGATAAATGGTCTTCCTCTTATGAAGACGATTTGTTAGGTCACGCAGGACCCGCTGAAGCCGTAGAGCAATTTGTAAGCTTTGTCCCGCGCACAGCTCGTATATTAGACGCAGGTTGTGGCACCGGCATGGTCGGTCAGTTACTGGCTGAACATGGCTATGAACAGATAGAGGGCTTGGACTTATCAACCGGCATGTTACAAGAAGCGCAGAAAAAAGGCTGCTACCGTGCCTTTTATCAGCAAGCCTTAGGTGAGCCGCTGGATTTTTCTGACAACAGTTTCGATGCGGTTGTGGTAGTCGGCGTTTTTGTCATGGCACACGCTCGCAGCCATTCTTTTGATGAACTCATCCGTATTACCAAACCAGGCGGACATATTATTTTTACCCTGCGCCCTGAGTTTTATAGCAACACCGATTTTAAACCCAAGATGGATGCCTTGGTCGCAGAAGAGCGCTGGCGCTTGGTTCATGTTACAGAGCCTTTCCACGGACGCTTTCAAGCCCATCCTGAAGTCAATCTGCAAGTTTGGGTTTATACGGTGAATACCTGATTTTCTTCATAATGATCCACTCCTATCTTTCAAATAATCCACTGACCTTAAATAGTTATCCATGAAAAGCAACGGACAAGAACATTTGGATGCCGATTTATCTCGCATCACCTCAACTGAAACACTCACCGATGCACAACGCCATCAAATTTTAGTCGAATGGAATGCCACACAAACGGCTTATCCACTGGACAGATGCTTGCACCACTGGATAGAAGACCAAGTGGATCGCACGCCCGACGCTATTGCCGTGGAATTTGCAGACGATAGCCTAACTTATCGTGAGTTAGATCAACGCGCTAACCAGCTCGCGCACTATTTACAAAGCAAAGGCATTAAACCCGACACCTTAGTGGGTGTTTGCGTTGAACGCTCACTCGAAATGGTGATTGCTTTACTGGGTATACTAAAAGCTGGAGCGGCCTATGTCCCTCTTGACCCGACCTATCCGACTGAACGTCTGGCTTTTATGGTGGAAGATGCTCAAACAGCGCTCTTGCTCACCCAACAGCATTTGGCTGATTTAATTCCACAGAGTCATGCAGAGCGAATTTATTTAGACAGCGACTGGGCAACCATTGCCACCGCCAGCAACGAAAGACCAGAAACACCCGTTGCCGCCAATAATCTGGCTTATATGATTTATACCTCCGGCTCAACCGGCAAACCCAAAGGTGCATTAAACGAACATCGGGGCATTTGTAACCGTTTGTTATGGATGCAAGACACGTTTGCTTTAGATGCCAGCGATGCGGTTTTACAAAAAACGCCGTTTAGCTTTGATGTGTCCGTGTGGGAATTCTTTTGGCCGTTAATGACTGGTGCTCGCTTGGTCGTCGCCAAACCCGAAGGTCATAAAGATCCCGATTATCTAACCTATATCATCCAAGCCAAACACATCACTACCTTGCATTTTGTTCCACCCATGCTGCATGTGTTGTTAGAAGTTTCTGATTTAGTCCATTGCCCCTCAATCCGGCGCGTCATTTGTAGCGGCGAGGCGCTCTCTTACGAATTACAAAAAAACTTTTTTGCCCAAACGAACGCGCAATTACACAATTTGTATGGCCCGACCGAAGCCGCCATTGATGTCACGCACTGGGTTTGTCGCGCAGATAGCCCGCTTAGCCTTGTGCCAATTGGTCGTCCGGTTGCCAACACCCAGCTTTATATCGTTGATGAGCAAGGTCAACCCACGCCACAAGGAACGCCTGGCGAATTGTTAATTGGAGGCGTACAAGTTGGACGTGGCTACCATAATCGACCCGAATTAACTGCCGAAAAATTTATAGCTAACCCATTTGCAGAAGGACGGTTATACCGCACTGGCGATTTAGCCAGCTATTTACCCGATGGCAATATCGAATTTTTAGGACGTATCGACCACCAAGTTAAAGTCCATGGTTTCCGTATTGAATTAGGCGAAATTGAAGTTGCACTAACCCAACATCCCGCCGTTAAACAAGCCGTGGTCTTGGTTCACCAAGACAAATTGGCGGACAAACAACTCGTGGCTTATTTTGTCGCCGATTTAAGTTTGGTCTCAAACAAGGAAGATGCTCAAAACTACGTGTCGTTGTGGCAAAACTTATATGAAGAAACTTACCGACAATCCGCCCAACCTAGCGATCAAGAGGTCGATTTAAGTTTTAACATCGGCGGCTGGAACAGCAGCTATACCGACAAACCGATTCCTGAACATGAAATGCGTGAATGGGTAGAACAAACCGTTGCGCGTATCCTATCGTTACAACCGCAGAATGTCTTAGAACTCGGCTGCGGTACGGGCTTGTTGTTATCACGCATTGCCCCGCATTGCCAAAGTTATACCGGCGCGGATATTTCTGCGACAGGCTTGGATAATATCCGCGCCTTACAAAAAACTCGCAATGACTTAGACAACATCACCTTATATGAACGTGCCGCCGATAAACTGGACGATTTTGCGGATGGTTGTGTCGATACGCTGCTTATCAATTCGGTCATTCAGCATTTCCCAGATGCCGATTATTTATTATTGGTCTTGCAAAATGCCAGACGCTTAATCAAGACAGGTGGACAAATCTTTTTAGGTGACGTGCCAAGTCTGCTCATGCGCGAAGCCTTTCATGTCTCCGTGCAATTATTTCGTGCTGAAGATGACAGCTCGTGCGGTGAATTATGGCAAGGTGTCAAACAAAAAATGGATGCCGAAAAAGATTTACAATTCGCGCCCGCATTTTTCCATGCACTAAAACATCTCATACCTGAAATCAGTCATGTGCAAATCATTCCCAAACCCGGTCACGCTCATAATCAGTTGACCTTATTCCGCTATGATGTTGTTTTGCAATTCTCAGCTAACCCTGCCAACGTGGCTGAATTGACTTGGCAAGATTGGCAAAACGATGATCTGACGCTGCCCGCGATTCAAGCACAATTAAGCCAACAACCCGAATACGTCGCAATTCGCGGTATTGCCAATGCACGTTTGCAATCGGTTAATCAAGCCTTAGTGACTTTACGTGCAGCAAGTCTTGACAGCACCATTAAAGACATTCGTAAGCAATTGACTGCACCGTTTGCACAAGGCATCGAACCAGAAGCTTTAAACGAGTTAGCAAAAGCCAATGGCTATCACGTTGAATTGAGCGGGTTGAGCGGTCTATGTGACGGGGCGTTTGATGCTGTATTCACCCGCAACGATAGACCTGCCGAGACCAACGTTTTTGTTCCTGAAATCCCAGCGGCGAACTTAAACCAATACGTCAATAATCCGCAACAAGTACAACTCACTCGTCAATTGATCAAACAATTGCGCGGCTTATTACAAGAGAATTTGCCTGAGTACATGGTGCCGTCAATCTTTACGCGCGTTGACATGATGCCCTTATCGCCCTCGGGAAAAATTGACCGTAAAGCCTTGGCGCAATTGCCGGTTGAAGTTGAATTTATTCGTGAAGAAGCGATGGTAGCGGCTCATGATCCGTTTGAAAAATTACTGGCTGATGTGTGGGCAGACGTCCTAGATTTACCGCAAATTGGCGTGGAAGATAACTTTTTTGCCTTAGGCGGAAATTCCCTAAAAATTATGACCGTTGCCAATCGCTTACAACGTCTGTTTGGCGAACATATTCCGCCTTTAGGTGTATTTGTTGCCCCAACCGTCAGTCGTTTCGCCGAGTACCTATTGGCTTTATATCCTGATTTAACCAGTGCAAGCAAAACGCCCACTGCGGATGTTGAGCGTGAGGAAGGTGAAATTTGAGCCCGATTAACGCCTTATTTGCAAAACTCGCAGCCGTAGATATTCGCTTATTTCTGGACGGTGAACGCTTACGTTTTGACGCACCTCAAGGTGCGTTAACCGATGCCTTGCGTAGTGAATTGCAAACGCATAAAGCAGACATTATTGCCCATTTACAAGCGCATCAAGCATCGACACAAAACGAACCGCGTCACTATCCGTTCTCGTTTGCCCAGCAGCATTTTTGGTCATTGCAGCAATTAAATCCCACGGATTGTTTTTATACTGTTCCGTTTGCTTTTCGTCTGACGGGTGAATTAAACATCGATGTATTAAGACAAAGTTTTAATGCTATTGTCAGCCGCCATGAAATTTTGCGAACAACCCTTCAGCACCTAGAAGGCAAACACTTACAAATTGTTGCGCCCACGGCGGATGCCGATTTGGTGATTGTGAAAAATGTACTTGAAGCGCAATTGTCTCAACTGATTAGCGACGAATTGCATATTCCTTTTGACTTAACCACTGCCTCATGTCTACGCGCTCGCTTGTTTAGCTTGCCCGATAATCAGGCTGTACTGCTGTTGTGTTTGCATATTCTGATTTACGACCAACGCTCATTAAATGCCTTGCTGTATGAGATTAGCGCACATTACGATGCCTTAATCGCCGGCAAATCGGCGAATTTGCCGCCCTTAGCCCTGCAATACGGTGATTATGCCAAAGATCAACAAGATTTACTGGCAACCCCCATGCAACATCGTATTGACTATTGGCAAACGTGGTTCGCCCAAGGTGAACCGCAACAATGGACATGGCAAACCCAACAAGACTCACGTGCGCCTGCTTTTGAAGCTGATATTTTATGGCAACATTTTGATAGTCACTTGATGCAGCAGCTTAAACTTTTGGCGCAAAGTTGTGGCGTGACACTGTATATGACGTTGATGGCGGCGTATTCGGTCTTACTCTATCGCTACACCGATTGCCCCGATGTTGTCATTGGAACGACTTTCGCCAACCGAGGTCGTTGGCAGTTTGATAATATGATTGGCTCCAGTTTAAGTGTATTAAGCCTTCGTATCCATCTTGAGCATAATCCTGATTGGCAAACCTTATTAAATCAAATTCGTGAGAATGTCGCGCAAGCAATGGCGCACCAAGACATCCCTTTTCGCGTCATCATGCCTATCGTCCAACCAGAACGCACACAATTCACACCCTTATTCCACGCTATTCTCAGCTTTTTGGCAGAAACAGCCCATAATGAATTAAATTTAACGGGCGTAAAAGTGGAGTTTATGGAGCATGTCGCCAACCCTTCATCACGCCCCGATCTCTATTTAACCGTTTGGGAAAAAAGTGGTGACAATGGAGAAGGCTTATCTGGCTATTGGTTGCCACAAAAAAATCTCTTTAGTGATGCGGAAAGCGCCTTGTTATTACAGCATTATCAGCAACTGCTGCAAATTATGGTACAAGCCCCTAACCATACGATTAAACATGCAATGGCTGAACTAGATTGCGTCGCGCAATAGCGCGGGCGCTCTCGCGGATAAGAAAAACCTGTAAAGTGACTGAACAATTACGCACTATCAAACAACACGGCCAAGGCTCACGATTTAACTTTACTGTTTAGATGACAAACCCATGATGAATTTTGCAAACCTAATCAATGAAATAAGCCGGTCAAGTGAGTCCCAAGAAAATTTCTTGACGGACAGCAAACTCACCTGTCGATACCCTGAAATACCTAATCTCATCGAAAAAATAGATCATTATTTAGCCCATCAAGGTATTGCCACCGGTGATTGCTTAGCGATTGAATGTATTAATTCCGTACCCAGTGCCGTGTTATTAATTTATTTGCTCACCAAACGAATCGGCTTCATGTTATTGCCGCCTTCGGAAAATGCCGATAAATCCTCAGTCTTAAAACCCATTCCGCGTTTTTGCCAATTTCGCCTCACCGTTTTACCGCTGCTGGAAAAAGAAGATGCGGATTGGATGCTGCACTTGGATAAATTCATTCGTGTTGAACCACGTAAGCTTGATGCCAACAACGAAGCGTTAACACGCATTGAGACAGAAGGTCGCTTATTTGTCCGCACCTCCGGAAGCATGGGCGAAGCTAAAATTGTCGTTTACGATCAAACCCGCGTATTAAGCAGTGCTTATAATTGTGTCAACAAATACCAATTTACGGCAGAAGACCGAATGGCGATACCCGTACCGATTTTTCATATGTATGGTTTTGGTGCTGAATTTTTACCAGCGCTTTTGGTCGGCGGCTCAATCGACTTACAAGAGAACAGTAACTTACTGAAATATCTGGATCGTGAACGTCGTTTTTTGCCGACCATTGCATTCATCACCCCAAATTTGTGTGAAATGCTGATACGCGGCTGGAAAAAACCTCGACCTTATAAAGTCATTGTCACCTCGGGACAACGCATTCGTGAAGACTTATTTAGAGCCTTCGATCCCTTATGTGGCAATCGCCTAGTTAATCAATACGGTAGCACCGAAATGGGCCCCATAGCCGCCTGTAACCCCAGTGATTCCCTCGATCTACGCACTCGATCCATCGGCAGTCCAATGAATGGCGTAGAACTACGCATTGAAACGACCGACGACACAACGGACAGCGGTGAGTTATATTGTCGACATCCTTATGCCTTTGAAGGCTATATGAATGAATCCGGTCAGTGGTTAGCCAAAGCACAAGAATGGCATCGCACCGGCGATTTAGCAAAGACCGACCAGGACACCCTCATTGTCACAGGACGCGCAGATAGCAGCATCAACCGCAGCGGTTACTTAATCTTGCTCGCGGATATTGAAAAAGCCTTAGAAACCTTAGATGACGTTGTTCAAGCCGTGGTCGTGCCCATTCAAGCTGAAAACATTCAAGGACAAAGCTTAGTCGCATTTTGCGTAAAAATGCCCAATGCGCCAGTCACCGATCAGCACATCCGTACCGCAAGTGCCAAAATACTACCCAAATATGCCGTACCGGATTCCGTGGTGTTACTCGATGCCCTGCCCTTGTTGCCCAGCGGCAAAGCCGATCAACAGGCATTAAAAACTTACGCTCTATCAACCGTTTTGCCTAAACTGTAGCTTTCAACAGGTTTAATCATGGTCGAAATTGTACGCATCAACGCCCTAATCACCGAGCTCATGCAAAAGCATCAGGCGGCACTGGCTGTTAAACACATTAATGACGAGCGTACGTTTAGAAAAATTCTATGTCGTGATTACGAAAAAATTCTTCATGCTTTAGTCGAATTAAAAACCGTGCAACTGCCACACTTATTGACTGACACGTTTTTTAGCCACACCCCGACAATGGCAGAGGAAATTTTAAGCAAGGTCATCAATGGCAAACTCAATCATATTGGCTTTGAAATTATCGAGCCGATTGATCTGGTATTGCACGGCATTGTTTATTGGGTTGAACATTTAAATAAAAATCTGGATATATCGATTGAAGTTAAAAAACATCTGCGCTTTCCCGCCTCGCAAAATTTTCAGCGGCGCGTCAATGCCGCCACCGAAATTCTCTGCATCTGGCTACAAGTTGAAGATCAAGTGTTGATGCTGGAGTTTTTTGATATCGCCCGCTCTCATGAACATCTACCCGCTGATAAAAATGGCGTGTTTTATCACATGACACCAGAAAAACTATTACTCGATAACCGCCCCGCCGAAAATCATAAGAATGCCATGCAAGCCTTGTTTGGCAACGATAGTATTTGGCATTACTCAGTCGGTTTAACGACCCGTGAGCATGTTGACACCTTACATGAACAACTCGGTCTTCTGGCACAACATCACACGCACTATCAAATGGCCTATGCCGCTCCAATAGAAAATAAAAATGATGGCACTTACCACACTAAAATCATTAACTTAGAGCATCATTTGGAATTAGAGCTGTGCCACATCAGTACGACTTAAATAATGTTTCGCCAATTTAACACTTGACCCACTGGAGTCTAATACCATGTTTGCAGTAAATTTTTTGGTTGTCTTAGGCATTGCGACCGCTGAAGTCGTCTCTGATGCCGTCGTGGCAACCCAAGCCCATTTATTTCCCAAATTGGCAACAGAAGATGACGATAATCTGACTAACAACATAGAAAATCCTTTTAAAGGCGTTGCCGGTCACATCAAAGCCATGCTCGCCAACACGGATGATCGCTTTCAAAACTTTGTTAGCAAACGTGTTGACCCGTTACTGGCTGGTCAAGCCCGTGAAGAACATCTCAAAGGACTGATGAAAGGTGAAGAGCGTGCCCTAACCACCCAAGAAATTCGGGCCAATAGGCGCTTAGGACTGGGTATTGGTGCAACGGGTTTATTAGCGGTCATGCATTTAACCGGACAAACCTTATTACCTTATGTTATCGGCATTGGTATTTACAGTCTGTGGCCTTGGTATAAACAAGCATATTATGCTCTTGTAAAAGAGAAAAAATTTCGTATTGTCCATCCTGTGGTGTTTTATGTCAGTTGGATGTGGCTGAGCGGACATTTTGTTATTGGTACGTTGGCCTCGGTATTTTTTGCCTTATTTCAAAAAATTCAATTAATTACTCAAATTGGCGCTCGCCAGAACCTCATCAGCATTTTTGAACAACAACCCCGCCATGTTTGGATTGATAGTAATGGAGTTGAAGTTGAAATCCCCTTTGAAGACATCAAAATTGGCGATATTGTCGTACTCGATGCCGGACAAGTTGTGCCAATCGACGGTGTAGTTATAGAAGGCTCCGCCTTAATTGATCAGCATCGTTTAACAGGTGAAGCGCAACCGGTTGAAAAAGAAGCCGGTGATCTCGTGTTAGCTTCTAGCATGATGTTAGCGGGACGTTTGCGAGTGCGTGTTGAAAAAAGCGGGAATGACACCGCAGCTGCGCAGGTTCTCAATATTCTCAACCATACCGTTGACGATGGCAAAGAAGAAGTCGCCAATAGCCTCGAAGAAGTTGAACACACCTTATGGCCAATGTTATGCGGTGGTTTGGTTGGCTGGATGATTGGCGGCCCTGCGGCAGGTGCTGCGGTGTTGGGCTGTAATTATGTCATCGGTATTGTGCCGTTGAAAATGATCACACTACTCAACGCCTTAAATGCCGGCTCTAACCACAGCATTTTGATTAAAGACGGACGTTCTTTGAGCGCACTCAATCAACTGGATGTCTTGGTATTCGATAAAACCGGCACCTTAACCCTAGATCAACCCAAACTGGTTCGCATCATCACGACTAACGGACGCACTGAGCAAGAAGTCTTAACACTGGCTGCAACTGCTGAACATCGCCAAACGCATCCGATTGCCTTATCTATTTTAGCCGCCGCCCAAGAGCGCGATATCGACTTGCTACTGACCGAAAGTGCAGAATACGAAATTGGTTATGGCATTAAAGTCGTCATCAATGGACGTAAAGTATTAGTAGGTAGCCAACGTTTTATGGGTATGGAAAATATCGCCCTACCAGAATCGCTACAAGAAGAAATCGAACGCTGCCGGTTGGAAGGCATCTCCTTAGTGTATGTCGCGGAAGAAGGGGAATTAATCGGAGCCATCGAACTGGATGCCTGTCTGCGACCTGAAGCCAAAGAAATCATTAACTGGCTTAAATCAACGGGCCTCATGCTATACATTATTTCTGGTGATCAAGAAGCACCGACCAAAAAAATGGCCGACGAATTGGGAATGGACGGCTATTTTGCTAACACCTTGCCGGATGGGAAGGCGGAAATTGTCAAACAACTTAAAGCCAATGGTCAGCGAGTGGGCTTCGTCGGCGACGGCATCAACGATGCAATCGCTCTACGTGAAGCCGATGTCTCCGTTTCATTCCGCGCCGCCACCAATGTTGCCAGTGACAATGCTCAAATTGTCTTGATGAATGATGATTTAGCACAATTGCGCGTCTTGTTTAATCTGGCAGACTCTTACGGCAAAAGTCTGGCGGCAAATTATCGTCAAGCGGTACTCATGAGTTTTGTTGCCGGTACAGCCGTTACATTCTTACCGTATAAATTCCTGATCGTCGAATCTGTGTTCGTAGTCGATTTCTTAATCGGTATTAATATCGCCGCGAGAACGCTATTAGATGAAACGGATGGTGAAAATAAAGCCGAATACAAGGAATTTCGTTATGGCTTTTTGGAAGAATACTTACCTAAGACATTTAAAGGGTAATTATTGATGTAAAGACAGCGATTTCAGAGACTGTTAGTAAGCTTTTGTAAGTATTCAGACCCTACTTTAGTTAAGTCAGGTGTAACTTCTCATTAGTTGACGATAACTTATAAATCAAAGACTTATATTGCTAAAAATATTTTAAAACTGATACTAAACGCTATTCTTAATGTCGGTGCGTCGCAAGCTATTGATTTGTTGTTCACAGGGGATCAAAAATGCGATTTTTAGTGAATTTTCACAAATTTAAGTCATTGAAAAATAAGCTTACCTGATCTCCTTAGCAATATTTCATTAAATTTAATCATACAAGGGTGGGCAAAACCGCCTGCCCGCCCTACCTGACTGTCAATAAAAATAATTTTTTATTTTTATCAATATGTTATGTTTAACACCTGACAATTTGTGGCAAATATGACAAAAAGATGAGTCGTGTGTTTTGCCCATCATTTTTATTAGGTTTGACGACATACGGGATTCCCGTATAATGCCTGTCATGTGAACCATCATCGAAACACCAACTTTTCAAAAACAGGCCGAAAAAATCTGCTCGGAAAAGGAGCGCATGGCGTTTATCGCCTGGATTGCAGAGCATCCCACGGCAGGTGAGGTCATCCCTGGTGCGGATGGTGCACGTAAAGTCCGCTGGTCGGTGGCAAGCAAAGGCAAGCGCGGAGGTGTCCGCGTGATTTATTTCAATCTAACTGAGCAAGGAACGGTGGTGCTGGTCACACTGTATCTAAAGACGGATCAGAGCAACATCCAAGCCAGTGACATCAACAAGGCGATGTAACATGGACATTGAAAAAATAGCGAGGGCGATTGAGACGGATGCGGGCATGACGCTGGATGAGCTGCGGCAAGGTTTGGCTGAAATGCAGGCAGGTTGTGGTCGGGTGACTACGGAAGCACAGCTTTTAGTTCGCTCAGCCCGCGCTAAAACCGGTTTGTCGCAACAAGCATTTGCCGAACGTATCTTGACCCCGGTGGCCACACTGCGTGATTGGGAACAAGGTCGTTTTACGCCGCCAGGCGGTGTGTTGTGCCTGTTAAAGCTCATCGGTAAGCACCCGAATTTAATCGGTGAACTAAACTCTGCATAACACCTAACAATAAAATACAACGAGTTATATTGATGAACTTTCAACAAAGCTTACAGCATTTGCTGGATAAACAAGACCTGAGCGCCGAGCAAATGCAGTCTCTCATGCGGCAAATTATGAGTGGACAAGTTAGCGACGCACAAATGGCGGGTTTTTTAATCGCCTTACGCAGTAAAGGTGAAACCGTAACAGAAATTACCGCTGCGGCAACCGTCATGCGTGAGTTTGCAACAACGATTGCTATTCAAGGTGAACATTTAATAGACACCTGTGGCACGGGTGGCGATGGGGCGAATACCTTTAACATCTCAACAACCTGCGCTTTTGTGGTTGCCGCTGCCGGTGGACAAGTCGCTAAACACGGTAACCGTTCTGTATCAAGCCGCTGTGGTAGTGCCGATGTCTTAGAAGCAGCGGGGGTTAATTTGGATTTAAGCGCCGCACAAGTTAGCCAATGCATTAGCGAGATTGGTATCGGCTTTTTGTTTGCGCCTAAACATCATGGGGCAATGAAACATACCATCGCTGTACGCAAAGAACTGGGCGTTCGTACCTTGTTTAATTTACTTGGCCCGTTAGTCAATCCTGCCGGTGCACCTAATCAATTGATTGGCGTGTTTGCTAAACAATGGCTTGAACTTTTAGCTCAGGTGTTTAAACAATTGGGCAGTCGGCATGTGTTAGTCGTGAATGCGGATGATGGTCTCGATGAAATCAGCATTGCCAGTGCAACAAGCATTGCTGAGTTAAAAGAGGGTGAAATATCCACTTACACCTTAAGCCCTGAACAATTTGGTTTTAAACGCGCTCCGTTATCCGAGTTGGCGGTTACAGATACCAAATCCAGCTTGGACATTATTTCTGCCGTGTTAACAAATCAACCTGGTGCGGCTACCGATATTGTTTTACTCAACGCAGGAGCGGCTATTTACACCGCTGATCTTGCACCAAATTTGGCAGAAGGTATCGCTAAAGCGCGAGAAGTTATTGCAAATGGTGCAGCGCGTGCTAAATTCGACGCTTTAATTGCTTACTCAAAAAATCACTAATTATTCATTATGTCTAACACCCCCGATATTTTAAAAACCATTCTCGCTAAAAAATTTGAAGAAGTGGCTAAACGCCAACAACGCATGAGCATCAGTGACTTGCAAGACATTGCTCAGGGTGTTGAAAAACCGCGCGGTTTTTATCAAGCCTTACAAAGCAAAGTCAATCATCACAAGCCTGCCATTATTGCTGAAATCAAAAAAGCCTCACCCAGTCAGGGTGTCATCCGAGAAAATTTTGAGCCGATTGCTATCGCTCAAGAGTATGCCATGAGTGGCGCAAGCTGCTTGTCCATTCTGACCGATAAAGAATTTTTCCAAGGCTCCGAGGCCTATTTGCAAATGGTCAGAGAGCGTTGCCCATTACCAGTATTGCGGAAAGATTTTATGGTGGATGTGTATCAAATTTATGAATCTCGCGCCTTAGGAGCGGATTGTATTTTGCTGATTGTTGCTGCCTTGGAAGATACATTAATGCAAGAGTTGGCGCAACTTGCCAAACAATTGGGCATGGATGTTTTGGTTGAAGTGCATGATGCGGCGGAAATGGAGCGAGCCTTACAACTTGAAACACCATTGATTGGCGTAAATAATCGTGATTTGCGTACCTTTAACACCTCATTGCAAACCACGCTTGATCTTAAAGCCCAAGTGCCCGCTGAGCGTCTGATGGTAACTGAAAGCGGTATTCATCAGCCTGAGGATGTTAAGTTGATGCAGGATAACGGCATTCATGCTTTTTTAGTGGGCGAGGCGTTTATGCGAGCCGAGCGTCCGGGGCAAAAAATGCGTGAGCTTTTTACCTTATAAGCGATGATCAGCATTATTCAACGCGTCAGCTCGGCATCGGTGACTGTCGATGGTTTAGACATGGGTAAAATTGGCGTAGGGATCATGGCCTTAGTGGCTGTTGAGAAATTTGACACCCAGACTGATGCCCAACGTTTACTTGAGCGCATTCTTAATTACCGCATTTTCGCCGATGCTAATGATCGCATGAACTTGAGCTTGCGAGATATTCAAGGTGATTTATTGCTCGTGCCACAATTTACCCTTGCCGCCAATACCGAAAAAGGCAATCGCCCCAGTTTTGCATCAGCGGCAACACCAGAAAAAGGCAAAGCGCTATTTGATTATTTGCAAGACCTCGCAACAGCACAGCACCCAGCCGTTGCTTTCGGTCAATTTGGCGCGGACATGCAAGTCGCTTTGGTCAATAATGGCCCCGTCACCTTTACACTAAGAACGCATATGCTTAAATAGGTCAGAGCTTGGTCAGGCAAAAAGATTAGCAGCGTAGGTTGCTCAAACACCGCCCAGCAAGACCGAATGATCATTATGATGCACCAATAACGCCGATTGATCATCCGGCGGAATGCTAACATCTACATGATCCGTGCTAAGACTGGGCACTAACGCAGACGCATCCCAAATAGCCTGATCCAATGGTGTCGCTGTAATAGGATGCTCGACTAACTGGTCTTTTAATGGCGTGACTTGACTACTAGGAATGCTGATGCGCTCGGTCAGCGCTGGCACTGTCGGCGATGATGGTGTAAAAGCCAGCCCGACATCACCCGCTGTAGTGGTATGTTGATCGGCAAACACCACTTGGCTTTCCCCTTGCACGATAACGCCCAGTTCTGGTGTACGATTTACCCCATCACTGACTAAACTAATTTTCGTAATACCCCAGTCATCCAGCGACTTAAACTCACCGCTATCGGTCACTGCATTACTGTTTAAATCTTGCCAGATACCGAAAGAAGCCCATTGGCTATCATTCGCCGTCAACCATTGATCACCATCGGTATCAAACGCAATTTGCAAGGCTTCCATATCGGTTTTAGCCTCGGGTGCGTAATCGGTAAAGACCATTTCAGAACGCTCAGTCACGAGATGATCAGCGTTTTTATCTAACACCAAAAAGCCATCATCTTTAGCTATCCATGCGGTTTTATCTGCCACACCATCGTTATTCATATCAAAATACGCAGTGGATTGATCTAAAGGGGTGAAGTTTAAACCATCGTGATTTAAATCGATGGTAACGGGTGGAACATATGCGGGTGCGTAACTAGCAAAAGAATTCGTCGTTGCAACCCCGCCCAATAAAGCTATTGAAACACCATTATTATCTCCACTGCTAAGATTAATCGAACTAATGTTTACCCAATCCAGTACCTTAGCAGAATCAACAGATAGATTAAAACCAAAAATAGCTGTCGTATTAATATTATCAAAACTACCTATTGTCCCGTCTGCGTTTATTTGATTTCTATCCATATTATCAATCAAATAATACGCACCTGCAGGCGCACTGACATACCAATCAGGCACCGTAATCACTGTGGATGACGTAGAGGCATCGGTATATTGAAGTGTTACAGTAAATTGTGGAGAATCGCTCACAGAAACATCACCAGCCGCCGCATAAATGTGCACTTGATTAAAATACCCATTCGTTATATTCATTTGTAAACCAGCAGGAGACGTCTGTGTGACTGTCGAATTCGCTGAACACAGTACTTTATAGGCATTATTACCTGCGGAGTTAAAACTAGCTAATTGCACAGTAGGGTGATATTGATTGGCCGCAAAAAAACCAGAATCAGGCAGACCTTTAGGTGTCGATGAATCCTGACTAACGGCATAAGATTGCGTGACTAATGCAGCGGCTGCGGCATCAAATCGAACTGGCAAATCCCCACTATTAGTGCCTAGAACCACATCAGCATTTGGAGTCATTGCCAGAGAAACCGTATCGTCTTGTCCAGTAATCGTAAACAGAGCAGTCGTTGTCGCAGGAGCTAAACCATCTGTCACCACTATCGAAAACGAGTCAGTGACTGTTTGTCCTGCGGATAAACCATCGGTATCCGCATCAGAATTGTTCAATTGATAGGTCAACGTATTCGTTCCAGTATCTAAGGTTGCTGTTCCATAAGTCCCTACTTTGGAATAGCTACTACCACTACCTGACCAACCTGTCGTACTGTAATTTACAGTGCTATCAACATCAGCCTTGGTTAAAGCAATAGTTGCTGTCGAAGTTCCTGCACTCAAATACCCCGCTTCAAGCAATGAATTACTTACCGTTCCCATAGTTATCGTAGGCGTGTCATTGACCGCCGTTACCGCCACCTGAACCTGCGTTGGCGTGCTGGATTCTGTTCCGGTATCATCCTTGGCGACAACAGTAAAGGCTGACAATGTGCCATTGGCGTTACTCGCCGGTGTCCAGCTTGCTGAATAGGTGTTATCAATCGTGTTATTGGTGCTGGCATTCCAAGCAGAGCCATTGATAGTCAACGTACCGCTACTGACTGCTTTCACCACGAAGGCGGTCACTGAACCATCCACATCGGCTTCATTGCCTTGAGCCAACAGATTGCCCAACGTTACGGTAATCGCACTGTCTTCAGTGCCTGTTGCGACGGTGGAACTGAAGCTGGTTAAAGTAGGTGCGTCATTACGACCAGCAATCGTAAACTGTGCTCCAGCAACGGCAGTTGACAAGCCATCAGTCACTTGAATAGCAAAGTTATCCGTTACACTAGAGCTGGCTGTCAGAGCTTGCGTCTCTGGATCGTTGTCATTGAGTACGTAACTCACAACATTATTTGATAGCGTCAAGGTCGCCGTTCCATAAGTCCCTACTCTGGCATAGGACACGCCACCATTGCTCGTCGTCCATCCTCCGCTATTCACTAACCAGTTCGTATCATAACTTGCCGTTCCATCAACATCCGCTTTGGTCAACGTTAAGCTAGCGCTATTCGTGCCCTGCGTGCCATTGGCAATTCCCCCCTGCTCTACCAACGTGGCGGTTGCTATGCCTGCACTTATCGTTGGGGTGTCATTGCTACCATAAATAGTGACTGTGACATAACTTACACTGCCTCCACTATGATTATCAGCCACCGTAACCTGATATTGCGCTGTCAAAGTTTCGTTATAGGCAATAAAATCAAAATTGGCATCAGCAAGACTGAATGTCCATGCTTGTGATCCACTGCCTGTATTTGTACTGTCAGTAAACGCTCCAAGACTAAAGGCATTGGTCAAAGCGGTATTTTGAGCACCGGTTATACTCAATCGACCGCTACTAAGATAGGCATTGTAAAAACTGCTGCTTACAGTGTGGGTATCCCATAAATCCACCTCTGTAAAGCTCAGCGTACCAGTCGTGGTTTGGAGAGCGTTTGATCCTATTGTTGCTGATAATTCAGTTATCGAACCAGCAGAATAACCCATGATAGGAGAATCATTCGTACCATAAATCGTTACCGTAACCCCCGCGAACGTGTCAGTTACACTTTGCCCCAAGGCAAGAGCTTGAAAGCGTGAATCATTTGGCGCACGGTATGCCCAATTACCCAGCGTATCGATTGAGTAAGTGCCATAGGTTAAAGAACCTGTTGCGGCACTACCGCCATAACTAGCCAACTGGCCATTAAACTGATAATTACCATTAGTGTAATTGCTTAAAATATCCTCGGTAATACTGACATTAGCTATATTGATATACGGCGGTGCATACCCAGCACTGGTCAAAGTGCCAGTCTTGGTTAAACTCATAGCATAATTAACAGTCGCCATATAACCGCTACTATCACTAACGTTCACGGCAATGTTATCCGTTACAGTGGTATTGTCAGCCAAGGTATTCAGCACCTCAACATTGGGAACAAAAACGTCATTGCCGGTATGGGTCATCCAATCGTTTTCTGTGCTGGTGCTTTTGATATACAAGGTGCCGTACAAGCCTACATAAG
>CAJAVP010000020.1 GCA_903945375.1 uncultured Methylococcaceae bacterium
GTATCCATGTGCTGCTTATCGACCGTTGCCGGGAAATCATACTGAATTGCAACGACTATCATCACCAGCTGCTTAACTTACTCGGTGAGCGTTATGTTCAGTTATATGCCTGTTCTGGGTAATGAGGGTGCGGAATGTCGGACAAAACACCTCATGCAGTGTTTTTTGCTGAAACAGTGCAAGAGGCCGCATGATACCTAGGATTGCACTTCGGAGTTGAATCCACGAAAGTATTTAGAGCCATTAGGGTTAACTAGAAGGAATATTCCTTTAGAATCCGCTAACTTATAAGGCTTGTCTTTAGGTTTTGCATTCTTGCAAGTGGGGTCAGTTAATGACATATGGGGGTATCGGTTTTTGATTTAGCTAACATACCCCCGAATGTACCCCCTACTTGACTGATATGTCAATAAACCTTATGAGACATTACGGACATAAAAAAACCCGCTAAGTCTTATGGCTTGCGGGTTCTGGTACTATTTGGAATCGTTTGAAACAAAGATTTGGTGCCTCGGGCCGGAGTCGAACCGGCACGGTGTTACCACCGAGGGATTTTAAGTCCCTTGCGTCTACCAATTTCGCCACCGAGGCAACGGTCAGCTTTGATAAGCTCAGCATTATATAGTAATTGAAAAAATAAACTAGGGTTAGATTGATAATTATCCAAAAATGTAACTACTCAGGGCTGATTTACCTAAGGTGTAGCGTAGTATTTTACAAAAACATCAGCGAAACTGACCAGAAACACTACTTTTAGGCTCTTTTTCAATCCATTTTCGGAGTGAGCGTATAAATAAACAAATAGAAGACCCTTCTGTCCCTATCCCACCTTTTATCAAAACGCAGTTGTCCCTATCCGGACTAGCAATTCTCATTATGACCCCAAGTTACCCTATTTCCGGCTTTCGGGGTCGAACAATTGAGTTTCTCGGATTATGAGACCAGCCCTTCAGCATAAAATCGAGCAGATGCTCCCGGCTATCAAAGCACACACAGTTGTCAGCGCCTTCATGTCATCAAGCAAACGCTTTTGCGAAGGCAGTGTCTGAAGCAGCAGGCGAAACTTGTCATCCATTAGAGTTTACGCACAATTAGCAGAGCGAGCCGTTTGCCATCGTTTGGTCTGTACATTGACTAATCCACAAACCGTTTGCATGATGGAAAAGTAAAAACCGCCCCCAGTTTCCCAAGGGCGGTTTTTGTTTTCGTTACATCTATTAACGTTGTACCACAAATGGTGGATTGCCTAGCGGCGAATCCACCTTACAGCTTTATATCGGTACAGATTTTAAATAAACCGTATCTGCACATAAATCGATGTTATTTGCCCATACTACCGTTCCTTGTGCAATGCGGACATTATAAAAATTCGGTGAATTGCGTAACGGTTCAAAAGCGGGCAATTCTAAATAGGCTGAAACATCAAAAATTCGTTTTTCTTGGCTATCAAAAGTCACCAATAATCGTAGATTATCAATAACTTCTACAGCTATTACACGCGGATTCATTATCGTAAAGGCTCAATTTTAAATACTGGCTCACCACGAACCGTTAACTTCCAATCGGTCATCAACTCGTCTTCATGAATGACAATCCAGGCTTGTAGCATTTTAAGTTTTTTTATTGGCAGGCTACCCTTTAACACCTCACCCTCCGGAATACTCAAAACCACATTAAAATCCTGATATTCAGCATGAATATGTGGCAAGTTGTGATAATCAATGTCTTTGAAAAACATCGACACCAAGATACCGTAAAACATACTAATTGTTGGCATCGTAAAATTCCTCCTAAATAAGTAAAAACCGCCCCCGGTTTCCCAAGGGTGGTTTTTATGTTCGTTACATCACAAACCAAAGGGCATCAAGGCACGAACAGCGTGTGCCCAGCCCACTAGGCTATCCATCTTACGATGTAAGCATTCAGTTCCCCTCTTTTTCAAAGGGGGGAGGTGAATAGTTACCTTGTGATTAGCTATGACCGAATGATGACAAACGCAGTATTGCAACCATTAAACTACCCACAGCTATTAATGCACCAAAGCTCCAGCGCATTAGTAGCTTGATTTCATGATGGAGTCCCATAATCTCTTGATGTTGCTGATCAAAGCGCTTGTCGACTTGCTCAAAACGCTTATCGACTTGCTCAAAACGTTTATTCATATCCAACTGCATTAGCTCAAGTCGTTTATCTACTTGCTCAAAACGTTTACTAATATCTAGCTGCATTTGCTCAAA
>CAJAVP010000021.1 GCA_903945375.1 uncultured Methylococcaceae bacterium
GTAACCCGACACACACGGCAGCAAATGTCGGGTTACGCTACGCTAACCCGACCTACGGAACTACGGAACTGTTTGCCCACCCGACTGAAAGAAAACCAATAACCAATCACTGACTGGCACGAACCAACCGAACAGGGAAAGCGTTGCTCCGGAGGTAGTAGTTGACATAGCCGTTAAAGAAATTAACGCTCCAAGCGTAACTGGGACCACCCACGTAAGGCGAAGAAGACCAAAACGCTGCTTTAAAATTAAAAAATCCTCCCTTAGGGGTATTAGGAAATACGGTTGGGTTAATGGTTGGGGAGTGGTTGTTGTCAATCAGGCTCTTTAGTTCGTCAATGGTTGGCAGTCGCCAATCGCTAAAGCCGCCACACCGGATATTTTTATTGAAAGCCTCGGCACATTCCATTGCCTTGTCCCACATCATTCTCTCAACCTCACCAACAACCTGACCCGCTTGCCAGCTCTGCCCAACGGCATAACGGCACCACATTAAATGTGTTTCTGTATCAATGGCCACATCATCTTGAACGATAAACTTCCCAATCTGCTTTTGTTCTACCGCAGGGGATAATGTTGTCGAAACTGCCACATTATTTGGTAAAGAGGGATTCAATAAACCCATAACCAACCCATGACAACCAAGCAGCTCAACCGCTAAATCCCGCATCGGAATTTTAATCGTGGTATCAATGCCTTCTTTTTCGATAAAGCCACGCAACACTTTTTTCATCGCGTCTTTTTTGCTGATTGACAATTGGTCAGCGAGCAAATCAATCATATCGCTACTGGCATCGTAATTGTCGGCGATTTTATAGAGCGATTTATGACTGGGGGCAGAGATGTTTTCCAGGATGAATTTGTGCTCAATGCGCCCGTTTAGATTATTTAAGGTAATCAGTTGGTCGTAAACGTTAAAGCCTTGGGCTTCAATCTCATCGATTAAATCGTCAATAAAATCTGCCAAGGTGATGGCTTCGCGCCACGGCAATTCGGCTTCTTTTAAGGCTTTTTGCAGGTATTTGATTTCGGTGAAATTCCACGCGGATTGTTTGAGTTGAAAAAAGTCCTTAACGATGCGAAGCAAACGCAATTTTTCAGGATATTTATCGGGGTAATCGTAAGTGTCTAGCGTTAATAGCCAGCTATGGATATTTTGCTGGGTTTCGATAGTGCCTACGCGCTGTTCCAAGGTTTCAAAACGGTCGGCAATGCGATTTGCCATGAGCGTCAACATCTGCCGTGTTTCAGTTTCCTTAACCGCCAGCGTCATCAGATTGTTTTTTACGGTAATCATCGAATGCGCCATCATCAAATCGCGCTCGTTGAGAATTTGGATATACCGCCAGCCGATGCGCTGCATTTCGTACAGATTAGTGACGTTCGCGGCGGTTTGTCCGGTGAAACGCTGGGCAAGACGCTGGAAAAACGGTTGTTTTGCGCTGATGGCCAATTGGTCTTCACGCACCGACAATAAGCGCGTGGCATCCATTGCCAGTTGTTCGGTTTGTGCGGCGTGGTCTTTGGCGCGGGCGAGCAGTGGCTCTAAGGTTTTGTCGATAGTGGCGAGGTCGTGGTTGCTATAATTGAACATGGCGGTGTACTGTGAAAGTTGGCTTGATGGGGAAATAATTTAGCACAATACCCGCATAATGCTATGGCATATCGCTTTTGGTTAGCAAATTCTCATTATGGTCGCAGACATTCGTCAAACTGATTTAGGAATAGGGATTTCAAGTCCCTTGAGCATAAATTCCAGCTATTGAAGCAAATATAACGGATTAAAAAAATGTTTTTCGAGAGGCAAGGAATGCTTTAAGTAGTCCATAACATTGATCTATCTGTTCAAGTACCGTATGAAACAGGCAGGCTAATAAAATCAAGCTTACCAGCACCGCAAACAAGTTCTTTTTGCCATGACCAAAGTTATGTTCAAAATGATAGCCTTTGGTTTTTAAGGTATTATTGTTTTCGTTTTCTATTTTCCAGCGACTTCTTCCAGCCGCCACTATGTCGATGACAGTGCCTGATGATAGCGTATAGTCTGTAATAAAAGTATTTAAATACAATATCTTAGTCGAACCAGTTGACTATTATTGCCTCGTCATCATCGCGCAACGATAGGGTGTTCCTCCTTGCGGCAATCACAGTAAACACGGAGTCCAATGATTTATCCTCAACAGAGATTGAAAACGCTGTAATTAGGTTTTTTGAAAGCCATAGACATAATATTTTAATAAATTCATCCGACTTAATAGCTCTACCGCTAAGGTTTCTAAAATGGCGTGTTTATTGGCAATAGCACTGGCTTTTCCTAAACGGCGTAGATAGCTGTAAGTGGGTAAGGTGTTTTGGGTAATATCGCGCTCAGTCACTAGACTAAATGCTGTTTGCTTAGCTAGGTCATGATAGTCAGCCGCACTGTATTGCAAATTGCACTTCCCATAAAAGCCCCAGCCGGAAAATTTAAGCTGCGTAATAGGACGTAAAGTAGGACTCGCAATAAAATCTGACAAGGCCAATAAACCACCTGGCTTTAAAACGCGATGCGCTTCTTTAAAAAATTGTTTACGATCCGCAAAATGAAAAATACACTCCACCGCTAAGACGACATCAAACGAGTGATCGGGATAGGGCAAGGCACACGCCTCTCCTTGTTGAAAAACAATTTGATTTTGATCGCCAGCCATCACGGTTGCTCTGGCTCGCTCTAACTGCCGCTCATCAAGATTCAGTCCTGTTAACGACATGTTTATAAACCGTTCATTAATATGTGCAATCGTGCCTCCAAAACCGCAACCCACATCAAGCAGATTTAAGCCATGGCTAACCTGCCCCGCGAGGCAAACTTGTGCGCTTAAATTTTCTGCGGCCTCAGCAAAATCTGCGGTTGTTAGGCTTGCCAATTTGGGCTGCTCCCAATAACCCCAATGCACATGCCGACCAAAGCTTTTCGCAACGCCCTCGTTGTTCTCTTTCAACAGCTCAAGTAAAAGGTCAAAGTAGGGTAGCTTGACTTTAGTTTCACTGTTTTGTGGATTTATATTGTGCATTATGGCCTCCTAAATGATAGTTTGATGATTAGGATAGTAGCAGAATGTATCCGCTTTGCTAAAATTCATTGTAAACGGTAATTTTTATTTTTCCTCGAGTCGCCTTATGCCATTGATATTGATGTTGCTATTAGCTTTACCCGTGTTTGCCGACACGACTGTTTTTCAGTGGCAGGACGATCAAGGCAAGCAGCATTACACTGACCGCTCTCATCCTAACGCACAGCCCATTACGATAAAATCAGGCTATGGTTTTTCAGCCGTCAAAACAGTCTATGATGGTGACACACTGGTTTTAGACGATGGACGCAAGGTGCGTTTACTGGGTATTAATACCCCTGAAGTACAACACCACAATCAATCGGGTGAAGCAGGCGGCGAAGAGGCTAAACAATGGCTCATCAACGCCCTTAAAAACACCACGATCCGACTTGAAATTGGCGCTGAAAAAACCGATAAATACGGGCGCACATTGGCACATGTTTTTACCGACCAAAAAGTACATATCAATGTGCAATTAGTCGCCGCAGGATTAGCAGCAGTTAATATTTATCCGACTAACCTGCTGTATGTTAATGAATTGCTTGCCGCGCAAGAACATGCTGAACGCGCAGGTTTAGGCATTTGGAAACAAGCCAATTATCAGCCCATAGATGTTTCCGAAGTAGACAAAACGGCCTCTTTAAGTCACCAATGGCGACGCATTCGGGGTCAAGTCTCAGCCATTCATTACACAAAAAAATATGTTTATTTAGAATTTACAGATCATTTTGACGCACGTATTGAGCGTGAATGGTTGTCTTTATTCCCTAATGTAGCTACTTACCCAAATAAACGCTTAGAAGTCAGGGGCTGGCTCAATCAAAGTAAAGACCATCGTTCTATGCTCATACGGCATCCTAGTGCTATAAAATGGCTTTAAAAAATCTATCAATTCTAATAGAGAAAATGATGAAATTAGCAATCACGACACTTCTTACGTCCGTTTTAAGTGTATTGACACTTACGGCTCATGCCAACACCTTAAGAGTGGATAAAGAGAATATTAATAATGTCTGTCAATCAGATGCACGTATGGCGAACTGCCAAGACTTAAAAGCCAGCAATTCCCAATAGCTCAGGTTTGTGTAGTTTGCACGACCTCTAAAACTCACCAACGTCATTAATAAAATACAGGAATTTTTTTGGGGCGTTGAAAGCGTAGGCATTTTTTCAAAATCGTTTCTAGTCGTTTTATGGGAATCTTGTTTTATAGGTCGTGGCGTGTTTGAAACTATATTGTCCTCTGTATCTAAGATTTCTTCTATTTTTTCAACAAACTGTCCGAAGTATTGATACATAAGACTTGGCTTCTGAGCGGGCCAAACTATTCGCCATGAATCGCTTCGACTCTAAAGTTATAGTTGAGCATTTGTTCATCACTTTTGGATACTTATAATTACGGCACTGTATTTCCACCTACGGGTGCATAACCATCGACTTTAAGTTCAATGAGTGGTTGTTCTTCCTGTCCCATCTGGCGAAAGAGTAAAGCTCCTGATAACGCGGTAGGTATTGCTGTTGTACACGTACTTTTTACTAATAACCAAGATGAGTCCCTAACGGATGAGCCATCATCGTCCAGAAAGTTGATATCCGAGGTGAAATCCACCCAGTTCTGACTTAGCGGTGCGATGCTACTGAGCGGTCGGGCTGAATCGCCTTGTTTATTGACAACTGAGGTAAAAGTCAAACCGGCCCGATAAAGCGCATCGTCTGATGTTCCGGCGCCAGATGTTGTGTAATGGTAAGCAATCGACAACGGCCCACGGTTTTTAAAGCCAGCGCGAAGAATGTCGTTGATTTCGAAATACTGAAACCCAGGACTGACTGTACGGCGATCATAATCCACTTTGTTCAGCCTGATTTTTGCACCATAAATACAGTTAGTGCCGTTACGCCAGACCCTATCTGTGACAGTCCCTAAGGTAACGGGCTGGTTAAGGGTATAAGCATTGTTCATGACAATATCGCGGACGACACTTGCCGTTTGGAGATAGCCCGCTACAGGCGGATTGATGCTGGGGATGGCACAAGTATTGTTTGCACCACTGTTGGGTGAAAAAGTTGGGGGAGTAGACCCATTAGGATTAGAGCCAAAATTTCCCGACAAATTACATCTGGTATAAGCCGAAATGCCACCTGTGACGGCAAAGCCATTAGCCCGCAGGCTAATAAAGCCAATTGCCATAACCGGAGTAGCGTTAATTAATAGGCTACCTAGCAAGGTAGTGGTTAAGATAAATTTTTTCATAAAGGCACCTAGATAAGTTATGGCATAGTTAATGGTGGTTGGTTTTTCTTTCTGATAATGCGGTTGACACTGGAGGGCGCGTCAGAACCCATGTCCCAGACAAGTCGTGGCCTGTCTTCCGTCTACAACTACCCCATCGGGACAAATGGCGGCGGTAAAATTAGTACCACTGTCTATCAATGCGCTGTTTGTACTTTGGGCATCAGTCAGGTTGACCCCACTCAGGTCTGCACCGGACAAATTGGTTTCCGCAAGGTTGGCGCCAGCCAGATTGGCATTGTGCAGAGCCGCCGTCGAAAAATTGGCTTTGCTCAGATTAGCTTCTGTCAAGTCCGCTTTATTGAGCGTCGCCCCTATAAAAGAGGCCTCTGAAAGTCGGGCATAAGTCAAATCGGTTTTGCTTAAATTCGCCCCTTCCATGTGGCTGGCACGCATATCCGCACTGGTCAGTGTTGCCCCCATCAAGTTTGCATCGGTTAGCGTGGCGGCTCTTAAATTTGCGCCATAAAGATTGGCGTTGCTAAAATTAACCTTGTTCATAGACGCGGCTTCGGCGCTCAGTGGATTATTGCCATCCGATTGCAAACCCGACAAATTAACGTGATCCATTTGCGTGTCAGGGCTGATAAGCAAAGACCCTATCACCGCCGCACCACTTAAATTCGCCCCATTCAGGTTAGCCGCCCCTAAATCACCACTTAGCAGCGCTTGAGATAAATCTGCGCCCTGCAAGTCCCTATCTTTCAGGCTATTCGCTTGAGTGAAGTCACAGGTATCTAAATGTGCGTCAGGCCCGATCAACCAGCAATCCTCGGCATTTTTAAGCTTGGCGGCTTTCACCATACGCCAATAAGCCGAGTTTAATGAGGGCTGTTGGTTTTTGTTGTCATCCAATAAGCTAAGATAAGCCGCACCTTCAAAATTGACCCTGTCGTGCGCCGCGTAAACTGGCGTTTCGCCCCAATCGCCGCGAAAGATGCCAGACAATTTTTCGGTTTTTTGTGTGTGTTTTGGGGTTGCTGTATTTTCTGAGCTAGTTATCCTAGGAATATTTGCAATAACCCGCTGATTATGCTCCGCAAGTTGATGGGTCGTTATGCCTGAGAGTACGGGTATTTTTGAAGATTCTGCTACGGTAGCCGTAAAGTCGGGTGGATTAGAGGACATGACCAGATAAGCCGCGCCTAAAGCAAGGCCACCGAGCAAGGGCAGTGTTGTCAACAACAGAGTGCGTTTATTCATCGTGTTTTATTTTTATAAATCGCTTGTTCCCAAACTTCGGAGACTGTGAAATCATGATGATTTTAGACATAAAACAGTTTTTGTATTTTGTCAGCTATTGTTTTTATGTGATGTGGGAGAGGCTTTAGCCCCGACTGCGAGGCTAAAGCCTCTCCCACATGAATACTTTCACAGTATCTTCGACCTGAAAACACGCGTGAACCTGCATTCAGGCGAATTTTATAGAAAAAAAAGCAGACGGAATATGCCCGCCAACACATTAAGAAAAATTCCTGAAATATTCAGGAAATTTTCCCGTATCGCATCCTTTCGATTACTTCTACTATGGTAGCCACCTTGCCCGGTATGAACGGGGAAACATTTTTATCCTATTGACTTTCGTTGCCGTTGCTATGCCTCAGATTCCAAAACCTGTTTTTTACCTGCCCGATAAAGCGGGTTTACGTCTTACGTTATTTTTACTGCTACTTGTGCCATTGCGCTTATGTTGGGCGGAAGGCAGTCAAGATGAGCCTGTCGAATTGGAAACAGTGGTTGTTGAAGGCGAAAAACTCAGCCAGAAATACACCAAGCTTGGCCCGGGCGAAGGTTTATTATTAAACAAAGAACAAATTCCAGGTAACGTCCAATCCATCTCTAGCCAAGATATGAAAGAGTCCATGACGACCAGTTTGGGCGATTTAATGAACTCGCGCCTGCAATCGGTTAATATCAACGACTATCAAGGCAACCCATTCCAGATGGACATCAGCTATCGGGGCTTTTCGGCCTCGCCGCAAATTGGCACACCGCAAGGTTTGTCGGTGTTTCTTGATGGCATCAGAGTCAACGAGCCGTTTGGCGATATTGTTAACTGGGATTTAATCCCAATGAACGCGCTATCGGGTATGGATGTATTTCCCGGTTCTAATCCGCTGTTTGGCCTGAATACTTTGGGCGGGGCGTTGTCGTTACGGACGAAAAATGGTTTTGAAGACCCGGGCGTTAATTTAAGTTTCCAGGGCGGTTCTTGGGACAGAAAAAAAGGTGAGGTGTCGGCAGGGTGGAATAATGGCGTGTTGGGCGGTTTTTTGGCGTTTACCGGATTTGATGAAGAAGGCTGGCGGATGAATTCGCCTTCGCAAGTTAATCAAGGTTTTGCCCGCATTGATTGGCGCGGCGAACGCTTTTCTGTGAAAGCCAGCACTGTGCTGGTCGGTAATCAATTACTGGGCAATGGTCTAATTCCGACCGACTTATATCAGCAAGACCCCTCCGCCGTATTTAGCTCGCCGGACAGTACAGAAAACGATTTGCAGCAATACAGCTTAGGCGGTGAGTTTTACTTGACCGATAATCTCAGCCTGACCGGACAAATCTATCGCCGTGACAGCAATCGGCAATCCATCGCAGGCGATATTTATGAAGATTTTCAAGACATGGACAGCGGTTGGGCCAATCCGCTACGCGCCAAAGGCACACGTACCGGACAACCGGTTTGCCGGTATCAGGATGCCAATAAAGATGGCGTACCGGATTATGGTTTAGATAAGAATTTTGATGGTGTGATTGATTCCGGTAGTATTAACAATCCGTTAAACGCCAAAAATCAGGATTATGTCACCTTAGTGCCGCCGATGGTGGATGATTGCGACCAAATTAACTACGTCCCTGTTGGGAAAGA
Organism: uncultured Methylococcaceae bacterium; assembly: GCA_903945375.1. Classification (GTDB taxonomy): domain Bacteria; phylum Pseudomonadota; class Gammaproteobacteria; order Methylococcales; family Methylomonadaceae; genus Methylovulum. The sequence continues at coordinate 8,252 of CAJAVP010000021.1, forward strand.
TTCCGGGCCGCGTAATGGTGCAGCGGGCGATCCAAAAAATCAAAGCGCTGGCTTGTCATCAAAAGGTTGGGTAAACGGTACGCCGATTGGCGTGTTGAGCAGCACCGCAATTGAGCAAATGACCGATGGCGCATCCATGCAATTAAACTGGGATAGCACGCAGCATAAATTCATGATCGGCGGCTCTGCGGATATGTCAGATTCTGATTTTGACACCAGCCAACGCCTAAGCTTGATGGACACCTCACACCGTGCCTACCTCGCGCCCAAAGCGATAGACCCCTTGTTTGTCGCGGCTCGGGAGGACATCCATAACAATGCCTTTACCGGTAAATCCAATACCTTTAGCAGCTATTTTAGCGAGACATTTTCACCAAAAAATAACCTGCATCTGAGTGTTTCTGGACGTTTTAACCATACCCAAGTGAGCAATAAGCTCAAAGCAAGAACGCGGGCGGGATTTGAAAATCTGCATGATATTGTTGACCTTAATACCTATCGCCCCACCGTGATTGTGTGCCAAGGCACCGATCCGACTTCGTGTGGCGATACACCTAACTATAATTTACGGGCGAATTGGAATAAAGACGTGTTACTGGCACAAGACCCATACTATGGTTTAGGCAAGTACAGCGAAACGCCGACTTCGGAGCAATTTGAATACGATGCCTTCAACCCCTCTTTGGGAATGAGTTATTTGCCCTTCAAAGACAGCCAAATGGCAGCGAAAGACCTGAATGTGTTCTTTAACTGGAGCCAAGGTACTAGAACGCCGTCCAGCGTCGAATTGGGTTGTGCTTATGACGGTACGCTAGTGCCGCAAACGCAGGGTGACCCGAATTCGCCAAAAGTCCCGAAAAGCGTCGCTTCGATTGGCGGTGCGTGTACTTTGCCAACGTCGCTATCTGGCGACCCATACTTACCGCAAATCTTCGCCAATTCCTTTGAAGTGGGGATGCGCGGCAAAGTCTTTGGTGATTGGGAATGGAACACCAGCCTTTACCGCACCGATTTGCGTGATGATATTTATCTGGTCGGCATCACCGCCAGCCGGAGTTTTTTTGACACCATCGGCGACACCCGCAGGCAAGGCTTGGAATTGGGCTTTTCCGGTAAAGTCGGCATTGTCGATTTTCGCGCCAATTACGGCCTGACCGAAGCGACGTTCCAATCCAATTTGTTCATGGTCAGCCAGCATAATAGCAGTGCCGCCGTCAGTACGCCCTTGGAACCCAAATATGATGAATCGGGCAGGCCATTGGAAGCCATCCAGGATATGATCCAAATCCAACCCGGTGACCGAATGCCGGGCATCCCGCTGCATAACCTTAATCTTAACGTCAACCTGCATCTTACCCAGAAATGGGAGTTCGGAGTCGGCATGGTCGCGCATTCTGCGTCGTTTGTGCGTGGCAACGAAAACAACGGCCATAGCCAAGGTGCGTATGACTACATCGAACGCTCCAACAGCACGGGTACCGGCATGGAACTGATCCGCCTACGGCAATTTACCGATGCCGGCACCGTGCCAGGTTATGTCCTTTTCAACCTGAAAAGCCGTTATGAACTGGCGAAAGGTTTCTCGGTGTTTGGCATGGTCAACAATGTCTTCGACACCCAATACGCCACAGCAGGACGCTTAGGCATCAATCCCTTTTCGCCCTCCGATAAAGGCACTGTTGGTTCTAGCGGCTGGAATTACAATTCCAATGACTGGCTCAACGCGACCCTCATCGGCCCCGGTGCGCCGCGTGCTTACTGGGCGGGGATTGAATACCGTTTTGAGCTGTAGGTTTTAATTTTGTACATCGATTTTTTATTCCCACCCCCACACACTAAGAGAGAAACTATGAAAACCCCAATAAGCCCTATTATCCTTATCGTATCCTTAGGCTTTGCCGCACCTTGTTTTGCCGACTTTACGATGCCATCCACCAAAGTGCCAATGGAAACCTGCCTAAAGTTAGCCCAGGCCAAAAAATCAGGCGATACCGTAAAGCTGGAATTTAAATTGGAGCGCGGCACATCCATTTATGAATTCAATGTACTCGGCAGCGATGGCAAAGAATGGGAACTGGAATGTGATGCCAACCAAGGTTCAATAACGGAAGTAGAGCAGGAAGTTGCCAGTGCCAATGACCCACTATTTAAAGCCAAGTTAAAAATCAATGAAGACGAAGCCAGAAAAATTGCCCTGAAGGAACATCCAGGTGAAATCGCCGAGATTGAATACGAAATTGAGGAAAACGGTGATGCGTCGTATGAATTCGACATTACAACGGGTGATGGCAAAGAAGTGAAACTGGAAGTGGATGCCGCTACGGGAAAAGTGGTTGAAAACAACGAGGAGGAAATTTATCAGATAGGCAAGGAATAATACCCTGTTAGTAGCCATCCAACTTGAAAATGATGCCAATCAACGTCGTAACAGGGCCAAAAATGAGCTTACGCTTACAGATTAATATCAGAATTATTCTGACCAGTATTGCAATACTGGTTTTAGGCAGTTCTGTTGCCATCTGGCAAGCGCGTAGCGCGGTCAGCAAGGAAATCGACTCCTCACTAAATCTGGCCGCACAATTAATAAAACTTAATTTTCCGCAATCTCAACCCAATGCTGTCGATGTTAGCGCCTGGTTGCCGCGTTTTGTTTCATTGGAACAAACGCGGCATTTAAAAATCCAGCTCAAAGAACCTACGGGTCAAGTCGTAAAATTTACTGCCGGGCAAAACCGCGCGTCTGATACCGATGTGCCGCCGCAATGGTTCATCAATCTGGTTTCTGCTGAATATCCAGACGTTGAACAGCAACTGGCAACAACCGACGGCAAGCAAATCACGCTGATGATCCAAGCCGACCCTATTGATGAAATAACCGAAGCTTGGCATGAAAGCTGTTCATTTTTTACCTCGTTGCTGGCACTGACGCTAGTAACCTTTCTGGCTGTCAATCTGGTGTTCAACAAGGCATTTAAGGCGATAGCGTTGATTGTGGATGGTCTGAAAGCCATTGAACAAGGCGATTATCAGCAAAAATTACCTGAATTTTCCACTCAGGAATATGACGACATCGCCAAAACCATCAATCACATGACGGCGGTATTGGCTACCGCGCACCAAGAAAACAGGGCATTGGCCTTGCATTCCCTGGAAATACAGGAAGACGAGCGGCAGCATTTGTCGCAGGAATTGCATGATGAGTTGGGGCAATCATTGACGGCGATTAAAGTGATGGCGGTGACGGCAAAAAATCCCAAAGCCGATACGGCGCAGATTACCGATGCCATCATTGCTATCTGCGATCATCTGATAACCGTTGTGCGATCCATGATGCGTAATTTACACCCGTTGGTGCTGACTGAGCTGGGCTTAAAGGCCACGTTGGAGGATTTGGTGAATCACTGGTCAAACAGAAGCCCGACCTTGCTATTAAAGCTTAATTGCTCTAATGACGTGGATGAGATGGGACAGAAAATCACGATTCAGATATATCGGATAGTGCAGGAATGTGTCACTAACATCGTGCGCCATGCAGAGGCGACGCAAGCAACCATCAATTTGGACATAACGACGGGTAAATTATTGCGCTTACAGATTAGCGATAACGGCTGTGGTTGTGAACTGGATACCCTAAAATCAGGCTTTGGTTTATTAGGTATGCGCGAACGGATCAACAGCTTGGGTGGAACATTGGCGATTAAAACACAACCCGGACAGGGCATGGGCATAACGGCAAATATCCCATTGAAATGAAAAATAAATCTGCGTGAATAAAGCCTTAACTTTGGTGTCATGGCAGCAACTTATCAATACATTAAGTTTCGTAGCAGCTTGTAAAACGGGAATTTCTCTAGTCAATATCAGGAATTTAACCCAATAATTTTTAGTTCAGATTATCGATAATAGCCGTTTGTCTCAGGAATTATTGATTATGAAATTCGTCCCTTTTGCATTCACCACCTTGTTAATATTGCCTTTGCTTGCCATCGCGCACGGGCCGACCCCACAAAAAGCAAAGGAAAGCGTCACGATTAACGCGCCCGTCAGCACTGTCTGGGAGACCGTGAAAGTCTTCGACCGCATCGTCAATTGGCATCCCGATGTTAAACAAAGTATCGGTGACGGCAAGCACGAATCCGGCGGCAAACGCACGATAACACTCCAAAACGACGAGGAATTGGTGGAAGAGTTGGATTTTTACAGTGATAAAGACCACGAATACAGCTACCGCTTGAAAACTGAGAACGTCCAGGCGTTTCCGGCAAGCTCGTATTCTGTCACCTTGCAAGTGACCCCAGGCAGTGATGCCAGCAACAGCACGGTGGTTTTGAAAAGCCGGTTTTATCGTGGCGATACGGGCAACACGCCACCGGAAAACCTGAATGATGAAGCGGCGGTCAAAGCCATGAACGCATTTTTTAAGAACGGTCTTGATGGGCTTAAGCAAAAGTTGGAGAAATAGCCATTCTCAGCCCAAGCCAGTCAGGTTTCAAAACCTGACTGGCGCATTGCCAGCCTATCCATCATCTTGCAGCGCATTATGCACTTCGATTAAGCCTTGCCTTGTCGCCAACAGCGTCAATTCGGCAATCGTCGCCACCCCCAGTTTCTCCTTAATCGCCGTGCCGTGGTTGCACACGGTCTTATAACTCAAACATAATTTATCCGCCGCCTTATGCGTAGTATAGCCATTTGCCAATAAGCAAAACACGTCGAATTCGCGCGGCGATAATAATTTTATCTTTTCGGAATCATCCAAGCCAGAAGTCATGGTGATGGCCAATTGCTGGGCGAGTTCCGGGTCAACAAACGTGCCGCCTTGGGCGATTTTGCCTACCGCCGTGATGAGGGTTTCAGGGCCGCTGTTTTTAGTGATATAGCCTTTTGCGCCGGCTTTCAGGGCACGGGTGACGTACACCAGTTCGTTGTGGATACTGAACACCAATATTTTGGCGTGGGGATCGCGGTTGATTAATCGCCGTATGGTTTCAAAACCGCCGATGCCAGGCATGGACAAATCCAGCACGACCAAGTCGGGTCGATGCTGGTTGTAGAACTGGCAGGCGGTTTCGCCGCGGTCGGCTTCATAAATCTGCCCGATGTTTTCTGATAAGGACAGATAGGTTTTATAACCCGTCCTGACCACCGCATGGTCATCAACTAGCAAGACATTGATTTTTTGCACCACGCCATCCTCCTCGATAAAACGCCCATGATGCCACGTTTGGCCTATTTGGACTATAGGAGGATTTCCTTTTTTACGCTCCTTCCCACACTGCCCTGCGGGTAAGCTCCGGCTTCGGTTACCGCTTCTTTTCGTGGACAGCTTTATAGCAGGAATATTTCACCCAATTTTGTCGCTATTTTCCTCTATGTTTTAAAGGCTTATTCCGTAACGGCCTGCCTGCCGCCTCCCGTATCATTCCTGTCCAGCATAGCCGGGTGTCCTAAGCAACCCTAGCCCGATCAAGCAAGCCGAAACACTTTCGGAACACACGGCTAAGCCCTATTGAACACACAACAATAAAATTCTGGAGGAATCATGCGGATTTTGAAAATGGCCCGTTTTGCCGGACGCACTGCGTTGGCAGCGGGCATTTCGTTGGCTTTAGCGCAACCTGCACTTGCCAACAAAGAACTAGAAAAATTGTCGCGCCAAAACACCAACTGGGTGATGCAGACCAAAGATTACAGCGCGACCCATTTTAGCGAGCTGTATGACATCAACATCACTAACGTCAAAAACCTGAAACCCGCTTGGTCATTTTCCACGGGCGTGTTGAACGGTCACGAAGGTGGGCCGCTAGTCATCAACGGCATCATGTATGTGCATACTCCGTATCCCAACAATATTTTTGCCATCGACTTGAACGAACCGGACAAAATCCTCTGGGAATTCAAACCTAAACAAAATCCGGCAGCACGCGCCGTAGCCTGTTGTGACGTGGTCAACCGTGGCTTGGCTTACGCACCGGAAGGCAATGGCTATCCGGCGACCATTTTCCAAAACCAATTGGACGGGCATATCGTCGCTTTGAACGCCAAAACCGGTGAGCTGCTTTGGAAAATGGAAAACTCCGATATTGCGATGGGTTCTACGCTGACTATTGCGCCGTTTGTCGTCAAGGATAAAGTCATCGTCGGCAGTTCCGGCGCGGAATTGGGCGTTCGCGGTTACGCGACCGCTTATAGCATCAAAGACGGTAAGCAACTATGGCGCGTTTACGCCACCGGCCCGGATGAAGACATCAAACTGGCGAAAGATTTCAATAAGGCCAACCCGCATTACGGGCAATTTGGTTTGGGGCTAAAAACCTGGGAAGGCGACGCGTGGAAAATTGGCGGCGGCACGAATTGGGGCTGGTATGCCTTCGACCCTGACCTGGACATGCTCTATTACGGTTCCGGCAACCCCGCACCGTGGAATGAAACCATGCGCCCTGGCGACAACAAATGGACGATGACCATCTGGGGCCGCGATGTCAACACTGGCGAAGCGAAATTTGGCTACCAAAAAACTCCGCATGACGAATGGGACTATGCCGGCGTCAACTACATGGGCTTATCCGAGCAAGTGGTCGATGGCAAAAAAACCAAACTGTTGACCCATCCTGACCGTAACGGTTTGGTATACACCTTGAACCGTGAAAACGGTGACTTGGTTAATGCGTTCAAGATTGACGATACCGTCAACTGGGTGAAAAAAGTCGATCTGAAAACGGGCTTACCGATTCGTGATCCTGAATATTCAACACACATGGATCACGAAGCCAAAGGCATCTGTCCGTCGGCGATGGGTTACCACAACCAAGGCATCGAATCTTACGACCCCGCGAAAAAACTGTTCTTCATGGGCATCAACCACATCTGCATGGATTGGGAACCGTTCATGCTGCCGTACCGCGCAGGTCAGTTCTTCGTGGGCGCGACGTTGAACATGTACCCCGGCCCGAAAGGTACCTTAGGCCAAGTCAAGGCCATGAATTCCGTGACTGGCGAGTTTGAATGGGAAGTGAAAGAGAAATTCGCGGTCTGGGGCGGCACGACCGCCACCGCCGGGGACTTGGTGTTTTACGGCACCTTGGATGGTTATATCAAAGCCTTGAACTCTAAAACCGGTGAAGAGCTGTGGAAATTCAAACTGCCATCCGGCGTTATCGGCCACCCGATCACTTATCTGCATAACGGCAAACAATATGTGGCGATTTATTACGGGGTTGGCGGCTGGCCCGGCGTGGGTCTGGTGTTTGACCTGAAAGACCCGACGGCAGGCTTAGGTGCGGTGGGTGCGTTCAAGGAATTGGCGCATTACACGCAAATGGGCGGCGGCGTGATGGTGTTTGCGCTCTGATAAGTCGTAGGTTGGGCGATAAGCCGTAACCCAACGTTTTTAGACTCATCGTTCCCACGCTCCGGCGTGGGAATGTTGCCTGTGACGCTCCAGTGTCACGCAACGCAGGAGCGTTGCCGGATGAATTTCCATTTATGCCCTGTGGGTGCGCCGGAGCGTGGGAACTATAAGTAGAGAAAAAACATGCCATTAACAAAAAAACTATTAATCGCCATCGGTTGCTTAGGTTTAAGCCTGTCAACGGCAAACGCCGATGACAGCCCCTTAAAAATCTGCGCCGCCGAAGACGAAATGCCGTATTCCAACAATAAAGGCGAGGGCTTTGAAAACCAGCTCGCGCAGTTGGTCGGTGCGGAATTAAAGAAAAAAGTCAGTTTCGTTTATTGGACAGACCCGCGCTATTACCTGCGCGACACCTTGGACAAAGGCTTGTGCGACTTGGTCATCGGCGTGGACACGGGCGACCCGCGCGTAGCCACCAGCTTACCGTATTACCGTTCCGGCTATGTCTTCATCACCCGCCAAAACGACAAGCTGGCGGTCAACAACTGGGATAGCGAGGCATTAAAAAAAGCCCAGCGCATCGCCTTTGTGCCGGGTTCTCCCGCCGAAGTGATGCTACGCGCCATCGGACGCTATAACGACATGTTCAATTATTCGCAGGAACTGGTCGGCTACAAATCCAAGCGTAACCAGTATGTCAAATACGACACCGCGAAATTGGTCAGCGAAGTGTCATCCGGTCATGCCGAAGTGGCGGCTTTATGGGGGGCATCAGCAGGCCGTTATGTCAAAGCCTCAAGTACGCCGTTGACGATGACTGTGATCCCCGACACCAACAGCCGCGCCGACGGTGAAAAAGTGGGGCATCACTACAGCACGTCTATGGCGGTGCGCAAAGGCAACGCAGCCTTGCTGGCGCAATTGAACCAAGTTATTAAAACTAAACAACCGGAGATCAGGCACATTCTCGAAGCTGAAGGCATACCTTTGCTGGACGCGGACAATGTGGCCCTCGCCGTAACCCATTAGGAAGAACCCCGCGCATGAAATTAACAACATTAACCCTATGTGCCTCGCTTGCACTGGTTTTTGCCAGCACCGCCCAAGCGGACATCAGCTTGCATAACGCGATAACTGGCGAGATCCTGGACATGAGTTTCGCTAAAAAAGGTGGCAACACCGAAGCTTTCAAGCAGTTTATGCAGGACGGCAAAAATCCGTACAACGGCAATAAAGAAGTCGTGGAAAAAGGCAAAAGCCTGTACATGACAGGCTGTTCAGGCTGCCACGGCCATGAGGCCGAAGGCAAACTCGGCCCAGGTTTGGCGGACGATTACTGGACGTATCCGCGCAACGCCACCGACCAAGGTTTGTTTGAACTGCTGTTCGGCGGAGCCAACGGCATGATGGGGCCGCAATACGTCAACTTTAACACCGATGAAATGTTGCAAATCATGGCTTTTCTCCGTGACATCTATACAGGTGATCCGAAAAAGGCCAAATGGTTAACCAAATAACGAGGATAACATCATGAAAAAATTAGCATTACTCAGCTTGGCGGTGGTTGCCGCCGGACTATCATTTTCGGCATTAGCTTACGATGGCACTAATTGCAAAGAACCTGGCGTGTGTTGGGAGCCAAAACCCGGCTACCCCGACAAAGTCGCAGGCAGTAAATACGACCCTAAGCACGATGTCAACGAACTGAATAAACAAGCCCAGTCGGTTAAGGAAATGGAAGCGCGTAACGAGAAACGCCGCCTGAATTTCGTTAAAACCGGCAAGTTTGTTTATGACGTAGAGGAAATCGCCAATTGATTTCCTTTGGCATAA
>CAJAVP010000022.1 GCA_903945375.1 uncultured Methylococcaceae bacterium
CACCGAAAGCCATGCCGGCTGGTTTGACGAAGACACCAGCATTCGCCCGGGTGATGAAATCATGGTACTACCCAGAGTCGATCCTAAGTACCGTCAGTTGTTTAAAGAAGTCTCTACGATGATTTATCAAATGGCGTTGGGGGCGAAGATTATTCTTTAAAAACACATGACGTGAGTAGACCAGTCGGCTCACGTCATCCCTTAACCTTAATAACTAAAGGCAAAACCATGCAAATTCATACCACTGATCTTCCCGGTGTGGTCATCATCGAGCCCAAAGTGTTTGGCGATGAGCGCGGCTATTTTTTTGAAACGTGGAGTCAAGGCCGTTATGCAGAGAGCGTAACCGCCGATAATTTTGTCCAAGATAACGTGTCTTTTTCTCGTAAAGGTGTATTGCGAGGTCTGCATTTTCAAAAAATCAATCCGCAAGGCAAATTGGTTTATGTATTACTCGGCGAAGTGTTCGATGTTGCCGTTGATATTCGCGTTGGTTCACCGACGTTTGGACAATGGACTAGCGTAATCCTGTCAGCAGAAAATAAACGGCAATTTTTCATTCCTGCTGGTTTTGCCCACGGTTTTTGTGTGACCTCTGAAAACGCCTTATTTGCTTATAAATGCACAGATATTTACAACCCAAAATCAGAAGGCAGTGTGCTGTGGAATGATCCTAATCTTAATATTCCTTGGCCTTGCGACCAACCGGAGTTATCCGGCAAAGATGCTCAAGGCATTAAATTAGCCGATTTCCCCAAAGAGTTATTACCCGAATTTTAATTTCCCCCTCTTACTTTTCATCACCTAACGGAACTTTTATGCAAAAACCTCTACTTGTTACCGGCGGTGCTGGTTTTATCGGTGCTAATTTTGTGCTGGATTGGCTGGCTGGCTGCAATACGCCAATTATCAACCTCGATTGCCTCACTTATGCAGGCAATATGGAAAATCTCGCTAGGATAAAAAATGATAAGCGCCATATTTTTGTCAAAGGCAGCATCTCTGACTCAGATTTATTGGCTGATTTATTCACGCAACATCAACCCAGTGCTGTGGTCAATTTTGCCGCCGAATCGCATGTTGACCGCTCTATTCACGCGCCAGAAGATTTTATCCAAACCAATATTGTCGGCACCTTCCGCTTATTAGAAGCCGCTCGCGGTTATTGGAACGGACTTGCCTCAGATGGTCAAAACAACTTCCGTTTTTTACACGTCTCTACTGATGAAGTGTATGGCTCGCTGAAAAAAGACGATCCAGCTTTTAGAGAAGACAATCGCTATGAACCTAATAGCCCGTATTCTGCCAGCAAAGCCGCGAGTGATCATCTGGTACGAGCCTATCATCACACCTATGGCTTGCCGGTTTTAACAACTAATTGCTCCAACAACTACGGCCCTTATCAATTCCCTGAAAAACTGATTCCTTTACTGATTGCCAATGCCTTGGCTGATAAGCCATTGCCAGTTTACGGGGACGGTCAACAAATCCGTGATTGGTTGTATGTGGGCGATCATTGCGCCGGTATTCGCCGCGTATTAGAAGCCGGTAACATTGGCGAAACCTATAATATCGGCGGCTGGAATGAGATGGCTAATTTAGACATTGTGCATACCGTTTGTGCATTATTAGATGAAGCCCGTCCTCGCGCTGATGGCAAACTGTACCGTGAACAAATCACCTTTGTAACCGATCGCCCAGGTCATGATCGCCGCTATGCGATTGATGCCAGCAAAATTGAACGGGAATTAGGCTGGAAGCCCGCTGAAACGTTTGCCACGGGGATTCGTAAAACCATTCAGTGGTATTTGGATAATGCTGAGTGGATTGCCCATGTGCAATCTGGCGCCTATCGCGACTGGCTAGACAAAAATTATGCAGAGCGTGGCTAATGAAAATTTTACTTCTCGGTAAAAATGGACAGGTTGGCTGGGAATTACAACGAGCCCTAACCCCATTAGGTGAATTAATCGCCTTAGATCGTCACGCTGAGCAGGGCTTGTGCGGCGACCTGAGTCAATTGTCTGCTCTACAATCGACACTAACTCAACTCAAACCCGATTTAATCGTCAATGCAGCGGCTTACACCGCCGTAGATAAAGCGGAAAGCGAGCCGGATGTCGCCCATACCATCAACGCCTTAGCGTGTGGAGTTATGGCAGAAGCGGCACAGCGCACTGGCGCGTGTTTAATCCATTATTCGACCGATTATGTGTTTGATGGTTCTGGTCAGATACATTGGATAGAAACCGACAAAACCGCTCCTTTGGGCGTTTATGGCGCAAGCAAACTGGCGGGAGAACGACTCATTCAACAATCCGGTTGCCGCCATTTGATTCTTCGCACCAGCTGGGTTTATAGCGCACGCGGTAATAATTTTGCCAAAACCATGCTGCGGCTGGCGCAAGAACGCGACACGCTGAATGTCATTGGCGATCAAATTGGTGCCCCAACCGGTGCCGAACTACTTGCCGATGTCACCGCGCAAATTGCCCGCACCGCTTATCAGCAACCTGAAGTAACGGGTATTTACCATCTTGCCGCCAGTGGTGAAACGTCTTGGTATCACTACGCCCGTTTTGTTCTCGAGCAAGCGCGTCGTGCTGGTGTCGTACTGAAAGTAGATGCCTCTGCTGTTCAGGCAATACCCACCAGCGCCTATCCCACACCCGCTAAACGTCCCCATAATTCACGACTCAGTACCTACAAACTAGCGCACATATTTGATATCAACCTGCCGAGCTGGGAAACTGGTGTCGCTCGTATGCTGGCAGAAATTTTGTAATCCGTTTTAAGGAATTTTACTATGACCTCATCAGCCAATACCTCAAATGCCTTACCTAGACGCGGCATTATTTTAGCGGGCGGCTCTGGCACGCGACTTTATCCCGTCACCAAAGTCGTATCAAAACAGTTACTGCCCATTTATGACAAACCGATGATTTATTACCCGCTCGCCACCCTGATGCTAGCGGGTATACGTGATATTTTGATTATTTCTACCCCACAAGACACACCACGTTTTGAACAATTACTCGGTAACGGTGATGACTGGGGATTATCCATTCAATATGCGGTGCAACCGAGTCCAGATGGTTTAGCGCAAGCGTTTATTATCGGTAAAGAATTTGTTGGCAAGCATCCAACGGCACTGGTCTTAGGTGATAATATTTTTTATGGGCATGATTTACCGATACAACTGGAGCGAGCCGTTACACAAACCGAAGGGGCGACCGTATTTGCCTATCATGTTCATGACCCCGAGCGTTACGGTGTCGTCGCGTTCGACCAACAAGGTCGCGCTACTTCCCTAGAGGAAAAACCCACTGAACCCAAATCCAATTACGCGGTCACCGGTTTGTATTTTTATGACAATGAGGTCATTAACATTGCTGAAAATCTTAAACCATCGGCGCGTGGTGAATTAGAAATTACCGATGTCAACCGCATTTATTTGGAACGTCAGCAACTCTCCGTTGAGATTTTAGGTCGTGGTTTTGCGTGGCTAGATACCGGCACGCACGAAAGCCTGATTGAAGCCAGTAATTTCATTGAAACGATTGAGCACCGACAAGGTTTAAAAATTGCCTGCCCTGAAGAAATTGCCTTCCGTAAAGGTTATATTGATGCCGAGCAATTACAAAAACTCGCCGCACCCTTGGCAAAAAATGGTTATGGGCAATACCTTTACAGTTTGTTGACTGATTTTGTGTTCAAATAATCGCAATAAGAACTAAGCCTTTGCACGGAGAGCGGTTATGTCTATCACAAACACTGAGCCCTATTTTCACAGTGAACGTCCTTTCGTCGCAACCTCTCGAACCATCGCAAACACAGCTGGACTGAGTGAATTATTGGGTCATCCGATCATATTGCATCGTATCGGCAAAAATTTTTCCCATTGCGAGGGCGTGATTGCTTGGGGACTTAAACCCAGCGCGGTACGTGCAGCAAACGTCGCCGCCCAACACCAGTTACCCTTGTTACGCTTAGAAGATGGTTTTTTACGCTCAGTTGCCACGGGGTCAATAGATTCACCACTCTCTATTGTGCAAGATGATCTCGGTATTTATTACGATGCCACCACGCCATCGCGTTTAGAGCAGCTTATTCCCCAGGCGCTGAGTGCCGATCAACGCTATCGCGCCCAAGCACTGATTTGTCTTTGGCGAACCGCTCGCATCTCAAAATATAACCATGCTCGAAGCTATACCGCACAATTACTCCCTCCGTATATTTTGGTGGTCGACCAAGTCGCCGGTGATGCGTCTATTACTTATGGGCTGGCAGATGCCAACCGTTTTCAAGCGATGCTCAATGCCGCCCTTCACGATTTCCCTACGCACACCCTAGTCTTAAAAATTCATCCTGAGGTGTTACAAGGTCAAAAACAAGGTCATTTTGACTTATCCTCGCTAACACATGAGCCACGGGTGATGGTTGTCGCTGAAGATGTACATCCCGTGTCTTTGCTAGAACACGCCGATGCGGTGTATTGCGTCAGTTCGCAACTGGGTTTTGAAGGCCTATTATGGGGTAAACCCGTGCATACTTTTGGTATGCCATTTTATGCGGGTTGGGGATTAACACACGATGATCTGCCCGCACCGACTCGAAGAACCTCTGTTAGCTTAGAAAATTTAGTCTATGCGACTCTCATCGCCTATCCCAGATACCTTGATCCTGAAACCCTGCAACGTTGTGAAATCGAACGATTAATCAACTGGATGGGCTTACAGCGCAACATGCGTGAACGTTTCCCGCCAGTGATTGATGCACTGGGCTTTTCTTTTTATAAAAGACCGATTGTGCGTCGATTTTTTCAAGGCAGTCAGGTGTTCTTTGATCGCCCTACGGCTAAACGCCCTGAACATGGCACTATCGCTATTTGGGGTAAAGCCGCACTCTGTACAAAACAGGCGGTTATTCGTTTGGAAGATGGCTTTATTCGCTCAGTAGGTTTGGGTGCTGACTTAATTCCACCCTTGTCCTGGGCAATGGACAGCCGAGGCTTATATTATGATGCGAACGAACCTTCTGATTTAGAGCTCATTTTGCAAAATGCTCACGTTGACTTAGGGCAAATCATGCGAGCGGGACACTTGCGCGAACAACTGGTCGCTCATGCGCTGACTAAATACAATGTCGGCGCACAACAATGGCAACGGCCTCAAACGCTAAACTCGACACAAAAAATAATTTTAGTGCCCGGACAAGTGGAAACCGATGCCTCGCTCCAGTATGGCGCACTGGGCATTCGTAAAAATCTGGATTTACTAAAAGCCGTTCGTGCCGCCAATCCAGATAGTTATATTCTGTATAAACCCCATCCCGATGTGGTCGCCGGTTTACGCCGCAGAGGACATGCTGAAGAAGAAATCCACCACTGGTGTGATGAGCAAGTGAGCGATGTGGCAATGGGGCATTTGTTAACACAAGTCGATGAAGTCCATACCTTGACCTCATTAGCCGGCTTTGAAGCCCTATTACGGGAGAAAAAAGTGGTCTGTTATGGCTTACCTTTTTATGCGGGCTGGGGACTGACAGAAGACCGTTTGGTGTTAAATCGGCGTACCCGTCAACTGACGTTAGATGAGCTGGTTGCTGGTGTTTTAATTTTATATCCCACTTATATCAGTCGGACAACGGGGAGATTTACGACCCCCGAACGCGCCTTAACTGAATTACTGGCTTGGCAAGCGCAAACACCACGCCATTTACCGTGGTGGCGTATAGGTTTACGTGCATTGTTGCAACTTGAACTTGGGATAAAGACATTCTTTAACTCAGCCAGCGACTAAGTGTCGCGACAAAAATCTCAGGATTGATCGGCTTGCTAATAAAATCAGTCATACCAACGGCTTCACACGCCTTACGTTCATCGTCGGTTATACCCGCCGAAAACGCAATAACTGGTAAATTTTGCCATTGCGGATTTAAGCGAATTTGTCGAGTCGCCTCCAAACCGTCCATAACCGGCATACTAATATCCATTAACACAGCATCAAAGGGCTGTTTTTCCAAGCAATCCAATGCTAGCTGACCATTACTGGCTAGTTCATATTGAACCCCCATTAATGTTAAAAATTTGCCAACGACTAACTGGTTGATGGTATTGTCTTCTGCAACTAAGATCCGATAACCAGCTAATTGCTGACTACCTGCTATAGCGTTTGATGCGGTCGTGCCTTGTTGTTTATTCTCTAACATTCTTTTTTCCTGAGGCTTTGCCGACATCGGTATACCGAATGCGACTTCGAAAGAAAAACATGAGCCTTTGCCCTGCTCACTGTCAACGTGAATATCGCTACCCATCAGAACTAAAAGTTCTCGGCAAATAGCGAGTCCTAAACCGGTGCCACCAAAACGGCGACAGATACTATTGTCGACCTGACTAAACGGCAAAAATAGCATGGTTTTTTCGTTTTGACCAATACCAATACCCGTATCTGTGACACTAAAAGCCAACCTAACCTGATTGCCTTGATGCGCCAGTAAACGCACCACCAAGGTCACTTGTCCGACATCCGTAAACTTAATCGCATTGCCCAGTAAATTACTGAGCACTTGCTGCAAGCGCAGCGCATCACCTAATAAATACAGGGGCGTTTCTGGCGCAATATCCAAAATTAATTTGAGATTTTTTTCATGGACACTGGTTTCATACAAATTTTGTAAGTCCGTCAGCAGCGCATCTAAGTCAAAAGGCGCGTATTCTAATGTCATACGCCCTGCCTCAATTTTTGAAATATCTAAAATACTATTCAAAATACCGAGCAACGTTTGTGACGATTGTAAAATTTTGTCTAAGTAGACGCGCAATTCTGTATTCATATCTTGCATCAGAGCCAGCTGAGTTAAGCCTAAAATTCCGTTCATCGGTGTACGAATCTCGTGCGACATATTGGCTAAAAACTTGGATTTAATCTCAACGGCGTGTTCGGCGGTTTCCTTTGCCTTGGTAAGTTCTTGTATTAAGCGTTTACGCTCACGAATATCACGGGATGAATTCCAAAGTAAGGGCTTACCTTCAATCATAACCGTTTGAGCACTCACCTCGACATCAATCAGCTCACCATTTTTACAACGATGCCGTGTTTCAAAAAGATTTGCCTGAGAAAAGTTTTCTTTGACTTTCACAAAAGCCGACTCTGGACTGTATAACGCATCCCAAAATGTAACTGACTTGCCGATCAACTCGGCCATTGAATAGCCTAAAAGATCACAAAATCTTTGATTTGCCTCAACTAGAATGCCTTGATCATCGATGATATGAATACCATCACCGGAAGCATGAAGAAACGTTTCATACCTTTCTTTTTTCTGTATTAATTGCCGCTCATTTTCCAAAAGTCCGGCATTCTTTTCCGCGATCTCTTGAGTTTGCTGATCAACACGACGTTGAATCGCATAATTGCGCCCGGTGACACCCAGCAACATAATCTGCATAGAACCCGTAGCAAATAAACCCAATGCTAAAATTAACCAAGCAGAAATTGAGCGCTGTTGACTTAAAAACATATACGTTGGCTCTAATTTCATTTGCCATTGACGTCCAGCAAAATTAATACGGCTTGTCCAAACATAGTTCGCGTTGTCCTCTGTCTTTGTCTCATCATTCCGATAAATCCAGCCACTTTCAGCAGTAGCATCGATGTCTTCTAAGCTAAAGAGTAAGCCCTCGGGTAATTGCTCAAGCACTTGTTGCCTTAACATCGCTTCAATTTTGAACACGCCCACGGCAAAACCCAAGATACCGTTACTTTGCTGCACCGTTTTGCCATAAACAGGTTGCAACAATAACAAACCTGTCATGTTGCTGGCCTCTTGAACGAGTCGAATAGGTGGGGTTGCGGTCAATTGCTTAGATTGTAATGCGGCATTGATCGCCTGCAAACGTTCCTTATTGGAGGCGATATCATAACCCAAGGCTTTGCTATTGCTCTCCATTGGCCCGATGTAGCCCACAAAGACATACCTATCACGCGGTTTAGCTATGATGAGTTGCTGTTTTTCATCTCGTTCTTGGATTTTGAAATCTGCGAGGGCATTTTCATCGGCAAAATGCTTCTCAAAGAAACCGCGTTGATTATATGTTATCCAAGGATTCCAACTCAGTGCGTGTACATCACTATGCTTATTAAAAATCGGGCGCGTAAATTTATCAAAATGCACCCGACTTAAATCAGGCTCAATTTCTAATAATCTCGCTAAGGATTCGACCGTTTCTTGATAGGTCAGTAATTGACGATTAATCAGATTGACTAATGCAACACCATGCGCATCAATCCGGTATTTGAGCAACTTTTGATCTTTTTCCGCCATATACAAAAAAACCGTGACGATGGCAATGGTGAATAAGAGGGTGGGAATCACGACTGTCTGCAAACGTTGTCGCCAAGGTTGCCATTGTCGGTACAAAAGCGTTAAGAGTATCGGAGCAAACAACATAATGCCAAGGACATCGCCAACCCACCAATTCCACCAGATAAACGGCACATCTGCCCATTGAACCCGATCTAAGATAAGCAAGCTCAACATCGCCCATGTTGCTGAAATCATGCAGGATAAAGGCCCTGCTAGCAGAAAAAATCGAAAAATATCGCTATCATGAATCAAGCTTTGCCAAGCATTTTTTAAAAAATGGCGAATCAGTAACACCGCGCCCCATGCTTGGATACACGCACCCACGCTGATACTTACCCCCAACAAAACGGCGTTCGTGGTTATGCCGGCACTGCGTAACGCAATTTCCATTTTAATCGCAAATGAGCCTAATAAAATAGCCAGCAAAAACCGTTCACCACCATGCAAAACCAATACTAAGCCCAATGCGGCTGGCGGATAAATAGGTGTGGCATAACCTTGATAGACCGTCAAAAACAAACCCGCTTCGCCTAACAAAAAATAGAGTAGTGCGCAGATTAGGATGTTGGGAAGTGCTTTTATCATCGTGTTAAAAATAAATTTGCCGGTTTGACTCGGGGCACGTTAAGGGCAACGACTGTGGTTAATGGTAGGTTAATATTTTCAATTCTTGGCGACATAGTAACATAAACATTGATTATCATAGCTGACAAAATCTATCATTAAAATCAGATATATTGCTAGCAAAATACCTTAATTTAATTCGGCTTTTACCAATACAGGTGCGGCTGCCAGCAATGTTTTGGTGTAATCCTGTTGAGGATTGTGTAGCACCTGCCAAACGCTACCTTGCTCTATAATTTTACCTTGATACATGACCGCCACCTCATCCGCCATTTCTGCCACCACGCCCAAATTATGCGTAATAAATAAATAGCTGATGCCTTGTTGCTGTTGCAGCGTTTTCAGCAAGTTGATCACTTGCGCCTGCACGGACACATCTAAGGCACTGGTTGGCTCATCACAAACAATCAATTTAGGTTCTA
The DNA here is from genome assembly GCA_903945375.1 of uncultured Methylococcaceae bacterium. GTDB lineage: Bacteria > Pseudomonadota > Gammaproteobacteria > Methylococcales > Methylomonadaceae > Methylovulum. Next base: position 9,414 of record CAJAVP010000022.1, read on the forward strand.
CCGCCAAAGCACGAGCGATACAAATACGCTGCCGTTGTCCACCCGAAAACTCGTGTGGATAACGTAGCGCAGCCTCTTTTGGCAAACCGACTTGTACTAATAAATCCTGAACTCGACGCAGGCGTTCTGTCGCCTTGATATGTGGCATTAAAGACTGAATTCCTTCGCCGATAATATCGCCAATTAGTAATCTAGGATTCATCGCCGAAAAAGGGTCTTGAAACACAATTTGCATCACCGCACGTTGCCGTCTCAAAACCTCGCCCTGTAAGTCATGGATACAAATGCCGTCAAGCACAACCTCACCACCACTGCTAGGGAGTAAATTCAACAGACTTTTACCCAAAGTCGTTTTTCCACAACCGGACTCACCGACTAATGCCAGCGTTTTCCCTTGCTGAATTTCAAAACTTACCCCATCAACCGCACGGACATAATCAACAACACGTTTAAAAATGCCTTTGCGTATGGGGTAATAGCAGCGGAAATTGTTCACTTGCAGTAAAACCGGCTTGGCTTCACTCTGTGACTTTGAGCAACTGTCTAAGGTGGGCAAGGCATTGAGTAATTTACGGGTATAAGGATGCTTGGGCTGCTTAAAAAATTCTTGTGTCGTACCCATTTCAACAATTTTGCCTTGCTGCATAACGGCAACGCGATCTGCGACTGTTGAGACTAAAGCCAAGTCGTGGCTAATCAACCATAACGTCATCCCTGTTTGGCGTTGGATAGTTTTTAACAAGTGTAGGATTTGTGCTTGAATCGTTACATCCAATGCCGTAGTGGGCTCATCGGCAATTAGTAAGTCCGGCTGCCCTGCTAAAGCCATCGCAATCATCACCCGCTGCCGCTGTCCGCCTGACAGTTGGTGGACAAATGCGCCGATTCGCTGCTCAGGCTGCGGTAATTCAACTTGTCGCAATAATTCTAAAACCCGCTGCTTAGCCGCCTCGCCGGTAAGCGCAAAATGAATGGCTAAGACTTCAGCTATTTGATCGCCAATCGTCATGACGGGATTCAGCGAAGACATCGGGTCTTGAAAAATAAAACCGATGCGTCGCCCACGAATTTTGCATAATTCGGCTTCACTGTACCGATGTAAGTCTTTCCCGTGAAGGCTGATTTCTGTTGCCGACCACTGGGCATTGTTGGGTAATAAACGAATAACGGATAAAGCGGTAATGGATTTACCAGAGCCTGATTCACCCACTAAAGCGAAGGTTTCGCCAGCATGAAGGGTAAAACTGATGTCATCAACAACCGGCTGTTGATTAAACGTGACGCGAAGCTGTTCAACACAAAGCAAAGAGGTATTCATAATCAAAATGAGGTTAATGGATTGTTGGGCTAATTTTAGTCTTTTCTCATTGATTGAGTTCTATAAACGTGGCGTATGTGTTTTACTCGGCGACAGTTGTAAATGTCGCCACCGTAATCCACTTATCGCCAAACCAAGACAATAAATCACAATGCTAATCGTAATCCATTTTAGCAAATGCAAGGCTCGCATCGTCGCACTCCAGCTATTCCACCAATCAGGATTTACGAGCAAGTACACGGTGACTGCCATAACAAAACAGGCGAAACTAATACGACTGATAAATAACCACCAGCCCCGACTCGGCCGAAAAAATTTCGTTTGACAGAGCTGATTCAGTAAGAGTAAGGCATTACATAACGCGCCTAATGAAGTCGCCAAGGCTAGGCCAGCATGGGCAAATGGGATGGCTAGGACGTTTAAGCACAAGCTCAGCACCATCGCATAAATCGCATAGCGTACCGGTGTAGTTAAATCCTGTCGTGCGGTAAATCCTGGCACCAATATTTTAATCATAAAATAAGCAGGTAAACCAAGTGCGTACGCACTAAGGCTTTGTGCTGAAAAATGCACATCTTGGACAGTAAATTCGTGATATTGGAATAACGTAGATAGCAAGGGCTTGGCAAGCAAAATCAGTCCGGTCGATGCCGGCAAACCGATCAATAGTACAAGACGCAGCCCCCAATCCAAGGAGGCGGAAAATTGCTGGGGATCGTTTAACGCATGGTGTTTAGCTAAAATAGGCAAGATCACGGTTGCCAATGCCAAACCTAATATTCCCAGTGGAAATTCAACTAAACGATCTGAATAATAAAGCCACGAGACACTACCAACCGCTAAAAAGCTTGCAAACAAACTGTCCAACAATAAATTAATCTGCGTTACCGAAACGCTAAAGAGTGCCGGTAGTAATTGCTTGATTAAGCGCTTGACCGCGACATCCTGATAATCCAAACGTAAACACGGCATCAATCCCAGCTTCATTAACGCAGGCACTTGCATGAGTAACTGTATGATACCAGCGGCTAATACACTGCCCGCTAATACCAACAAGGGCTGTTGTGTCATGGGGGCAAACCACACCGTCGCAATAATCATACTGATATTGAGCAACGCCGGTGTGAGCGCTGGCACAAAAAACTGGCCATGCGCGTTTAAAATACTTCCGGCATACGCGACTAATACAATAAACAGTAGGTACGGCAACATCAATCGGAGCAGCTGCACGGCTAGCGTGTGTTGCTCACCCTGCCAAGTAAAACCAGGCGCTAATAACCACATTAACATGGGGGCAATGATTATCATGATTGCTGTTAGTAAGACCAGCGCAAAACTTAAGCTCCCCGCCGTTTTATCGAGAAACTGTTTTAAGGCCTGCTTATCCGCTCGTTGCTGATATTCCGATATCGCAGGCACAAACGCATGAGAAAACGCTCCTTCGGCGAATAATCGACGCATAAAATTAGGTATTTTAAACGCGACAAAAAAGGCATCGGTGCTAGAATCCACACCAAAAAACCTTGCAATCAGCATATCACGCACAAATCCTAACAGCCTTGAAATCAAGGTCATACCACCTACCATCGCAGTAGATCGAAATAATTGCCTGCTCAAAACGACTCCTTGACTTAATGTTAAGGCGATTTTAAATTTGACAATCATAGCATTTATAATGATAATGCGCGGCTATTTAACTTAACCAGAAGAATCAAGACATTATGGCTAATACAGCACAAGCGAAAAAACGTGCGAAACAAGCGGAAAAAAGCCGTATTCGCAATGCAGGACAACGCAGCAACCTACGCACCTTCATCAAAAAAGTCATTGCCGCTGTACGCGCGGGTGACAGCGAAAAAGCTCAAGCAGCTTTAAAAATCGCGGTGCCAATTATCGATTCAGCCGTCAACAAAGGCATTATTCATAAAAATAAAGCTTCTCGCAGCAAAAGTCGTTTAAACGCCAAAGTTAAAGCAATTGCGATTGCGTAAATAGTTACGCCGCGTGTTGAGTGAGGCGGATACAAAACCATCCAAATTTTTGCTAACCCCCTGAGTATTTTGATCGGGGGTTTGCTCTTTCCATTTCGACTAGATAGCCTTACCCGTTTAATTCCCTAAGGCAAATTTGCTTTAGTCTCAATAATTCCACCGCCCAAGCAAATCTCACCCTCGTAAAAAACGACCGATTGTCCGGGTGTGATAGCGCGTTGCGACTCAAAAAATCGAACCTGACAACGCCCCTCCCCTAACGGCAATAATTCACAAGCCTGATCGGCTTGACGATAGCGGGTTTTTGCCGCACAGCGTCGCGACTCAAGCAGCGGTTGATTGCTGCACCAGTCTAAGCTCCCTGCCTCTAAGCTGTTGTGCAACATCAAGGGATGATAATGACCTTGTCCTACAATCAAAATATTACGCTCTAGGTCTTTTTCCAACACATACCACGGCTCATCTGGAGCATCTTTAACACCACCGATACCTAAACCTTGACGCTGCCCTAAGGTGTAATACATCAAACCATGATGCTTGCCAATTACGCGCCCTTCTGGGGTTATTATTTGACCAGGTTGAGTTGGCAGATAACGCTGTAAAAATTCTCTAAATTTACGCTCACCGATAAAACAAATGCCAGTGCTATCTTTTTTACGGTGATTGTCAAAACCTGCATGCTGAGCCAAGCTGCGAATTTCTGGCTTATGTAAATGCCCGATAGGAAAGAGAGTCTTTGATAACGCTTGTTGCCCTAAGGTGTAAAGAAAATAACTTTGCTCTTTATTTGGGTCTAATCCTTTTAACAAAAAATACTGTCCGTTTTCTTCTGTAACACGCGCATAATGGCCGGTCGCAATGTAATCAGCACCTAAATCCTCAATCGCATAATTTAAAAACGCTTTAAATTTAACATGTTTATTACAGAGAATATCGGGGTTTGGTGTTCTACCCGCCGCAAATTCGGACAAAAAAACTTCAAATACTTCGTCCCAATATTCGGCAGCAAAGTTGACCGTTTTTAATTCAATACCCAACTGCTCACACACTTGCTGAGCATCAGCAAGATCTTGCATGGCGGTACAATATGCCGTACCGTCATCCTCCTCCCAATTTTTCATAAATAAACCAGTAACCTGATGTCCTTGCTCCAAAAGCAATAAGGCCGTTACTGAAGAATCGACACCGCCAGACATGCCGACGATAATGTTTTTACGCATAGTCAAGATCAAGAAAAGATTTAATGAGTGATAAAGGATGGCGCTGCCCTTCTAGGTAATCGTTTATACCGATTAAAACCAAAGGACTCCGTAGACGTGACTGGTGCTGAACAATTTCATCACGCGATAACCAATGGGTCGCAACGATGCCCTCGTCCAAAACCTGTTCGGGATCGTGACTATGACAACTACCCGAAAAACACACTCTAAGAAAAGTCGAAGATGCCGTATTTTTCCGCCATAGCTGCACTGAAATAAGATGCTCGGGTTCAAATTGCCAAGCCGTCTCTTCGTACACTTCCCGACGTACCGCAGTGATGAGATCCTCGTTTTCTTCTAAATGCCCTGCTGGCTGATTAAATTGCAAGCCTTGCGGTGTCATCTCTTCCACCAGTAAAAAACGGGATTCGCGCTCGATAATCGCAGCAACCGTGACATGAGGTTTCCAAACCATGATGAATTCCAAATAAATTAAAGCTTTATTTTACTCGATTTGCACTGATTTTGCTGACAAACCTGATTCTTGTGAATTACAAGCTTGAATTATGTACTCAATAGCATTATGTTAATGACCTTGGAAATCTTTATGTTATTGCTTACCTATGTCCGATTTTAATCCACTTCATGACCACGATGACGATTTGGCTCTTCAAGAGGCCAAACCCGAGTTAAAAATGCCTCCGCTTTATAAAGTGATTCTGTTGAATGATGATTTTACCCCAATGGATTTTGTCATTGAGGTTTTAATGGCGTTTTTTGCGATGCCAGAGGATTTAGCGACACAGGTGATGTTGCAAATACATACACAAGGTCTAGGCGTTTGCGGAACGTTTAGTAAAGATGTAGCCGAAACTAAAGTAGTTATTGTCAATGAATTTTCACGCGAACATCAGCATCCTTTGCTTTGTTCGATGGAAGAAGTGTAGTAGGAGTCATTATGCTAAGCAAAGAACTTGAAGTTACCCTCAACAATGCGTTTAAAGGCGCCCATGATAAACGTCATGAATTCATTACCGTTGAACATTTATTACTCGCACTGCTCGATAATGCTTCAGCCGAGTCCGTCATGCTGGCTTGCGGCTGCAATCTCAGCTTGCTACGTAATCAGTTAGCGCAATTCATCGATGATACGATCTCCTTAATCCCACAAGGCATCCAACGCGAAACCCAACCGACGCTAGGATTTCAACGCGTGCTACAGCGAGCTGTCTTTCATGTCCAAGCATCAGATAAAAAGGAAGTCACTGGTGCAAATTTGTTTGTCGCTTTATTTAGCGAACAAGATTCTCATGCCGTTTATTTATTAAATAAACAAGATATTTCACGACTCGATGTCGTTAACTTTTTGGCACACGGCATTTCCAAAGCCGAACATGAACATGAGCATAGTGTAGGTCATCGACGCGAACCCGGGCATCCTGATTCCGATACTGGCAATCCTTTAGAAAAATTTGCCACCAATCTCAATGAACAGGCGCTACAAGGTCGAATTGATCCGTTAATTGGTCGTGAGTTGGAAGTTGAGCGCACCATCCAAACTCTGTGTCGACGCCGCAAGAATAACCCCTTATTGGTCGGTGAGGCTGGTGTAGGTAAAACCGCAATTGCAGAAGGTCTGGCAAAAAAGATTGTGGAAGAAAATGTTCCCGATATATTAAAGAACAGTGTCATTTATTCACTGGATATGGGCGCCTTAGTTGCGGGTACCAAATACCGAGGGGATTTTGAAAAACGTCTAAAGACATTAATCAATCAATTGAAAAAAGAACCTGAGGCTATTCTGTTTATCGATGAAATTCATACCCTGATTGGCGCCGGCTCGGCCTCCGGCGGAGTTATGGATGCCAGCAATCTACTCAAACCCGCGCTGGCTGCCGGTCAATTGCGCTGCATTGGCTCAACGACCTATCAAGAATACCGTGGCGTGTTTGAAAAAGATCATGCCTTAGCGCGGCGCTTTCAAAAGGTAGATGTGCTTGAACCTTCAGTTGAAGATACTATTTTAATTTTGAAGGGCTTGAAATCTCGATTTGAAGACCATCACGATGTCAAATATTCAGCGGATGCCTTACGCCTAGCCGCTGAATTGTCAGCGCGTTATATCACGGATCGGCACTTACCCGATAAGGCGATTGATGTCATTGATGAGGCAGGTGCCAAACAACGCATGACGGCTGAACATGAGCGAAAAACAATTATAGATTCGGCTGAAATTGAAGAAATAGTCTCAAAAATTGCTAAAGTACCCGCAAAATCAGTCTCCACAAATGACAAAGATAAATTAGCCAACCTAGAAAAAAATCTAAAAATGTTGGTGTTTGGTCAAGATGAGGCCATTAACGCCTTGGCTTCCGCCATTAAATTATCCAGAGCGGGGCTACGCGACACCCAAAAAACGATTGGTTCTTTTCTATTTTCAGGCCCAACCGGTGTTGGTAAAACTGAAGTGACTCGCCAGTTGGCTAAAGTCTTAGGCGTTGAACTCATCCGCTTTGATATGTCTGAATATATGGAGCGACACACCGTATCCAGACTTATTGGCGCACCTCCGGGCTATGTGGGATTTGATCAAGGTGGCTTATTAACCGAGCAAATTACCAAAAATCCACATGCCGTATTGCTTTTAGATGAGTTAGAAAAAGCCCATCCTGATGTATTCAACCTTTTACTACAAGTCATGGATCACGGCACATTAACCGATAACAACGGACGCAAAGCGGATTTTCGCAACATCATCTTGGTTATGACAACTAACGCCGGCGCAGAAGAAGGCAGCCGCGCCTCCATTGGATTCACCCATCAAGACCATGCCACGGATAGCATGAAAGTGATTGAAAAAGGCTTCTCTCCAGAATTTCGTAACCGACTAGATGCAATTATTCAGTTTAAACCACTCGATATCTCTATTGTCGGACACGTTGTTGATAAGTTTATCTTTGAGCTTGAAGCACTGCTCGCAGACAAACAGGTTACCCTAAGCTTAGATAGTGAGGCTCGTTTATGGCTCGCCGAACATGGCTGCGACCTAAAAATGGGCGCGAGACCTATGGCGCGTCTAATCCAAGAAAAAATCAAAAAACCACTCGCCAATGATTTATTATTCGGCAAACTTGCCCAAGGCGGGCATGTTACGATTCAAGTAGTAGATAAGGAGCTCAGCTTTGCTATTGAAAGTAAAGCCAAAGTGATTTCTGAAGGAGCTTAATCGTTTGTGAGGGCACGAAGCACTAATTGAGCATATTTGTTCAATTAGCGCATACGGAATGAAATTCGACCTTTAGTCAAATCATAAGGGGTCATTTCTACTTTAACGCTGTCGCCAGTTAGTATACGGATATAGTGTTTACGCATTTTGCCAGAAATATGTGCCGTAACGATATGCCCATTTTCCAACTGTACACGAAACATGGTATTAGGTAAGGTATCAATAACTTTACCTTCCATCTCAATTTGATCTTCTTTTGCCATTTGTTCTTCCTTTAGTTTTAAAAAAAGTCATTCTATCACAAGCGCATGATTAACAACAGAAGTATGCGGCAAAAACCATTACTCTATACAGCCTATTAAACACAAAGCCATTGCCACTCGTTATTCATCAAAATCTGCATGGGTTGATAGTTACGTTTATAGGCCATTTTTTTACAATCTTGTATCCAGTAACCTAAATATAAAAAATCTAACTGTTTGAGTCTCAGCTGCTCAATTTGCCATAACACCGCATACGTCCCCAATCCGTTAGACGAAAACTTTGGCTCAAAAAAGGTATAGACCGCTGACCATGCGCGATCAAAACAATCAATAACAGCAACACCAGCCAGCTCGCCCGCAATCGAAAACTCAACAAACTGGGTATCGCACCACGCGCTACCTAAAAAACTCATGTATTCGGTTGAATCAATATCCGCCATTTCACCCTCCGCATGACGAAGTGCTTGATAGCGCAAATACATATCGTAATGTGTTTGTTCAAAAATAGGCGGTTTAATACACGCTACGGTTTCAGCGTTTCTTAACCAACAACGCTTCTGGCTTCGACTGGGCTTAAATTGAGTAATCGGCACTCTCGACGACAAACAAGCCACACATTGACCACAAGTCGGCTTATAAACCATATCACCACTGCGTCGAAAGCCTTGGGTGAGTAGTTCAGCATATCGACTTGTTGTTAGTGGATAACCGGGATGTACGAACGCAGAGCGAGCCAGCTTATTCTCTAGGTAGCTACAAGTATGCGCTTGAGAATAAACCAATGGGACGGTATTCACTTTAACCAAGCCAAGGGATGGGGCGGTAACTCACAATACTGCTCTAATAACTTAACAAAATCTTTCCTAGCAATTTCTACCGCACCCAAACTACACAAATGCGACGTATGCACTTGGCAATCAATGAGTTGATAATTCCATTGTCGTAAATGCTCAATCAAACATACAAAAGCCACCTTAGACGCATCCGTACGATGATGAAACATGGATTCACCAAAAAACACTTGGCCTAGCGAGACACCATATAATCCCCCAACTAACTTACCGGCTTGCCAAGCTTCTACTGAATGCGCCAAGCCGAGCCGATAAAGCTCCTGATAAGCCTGTTTGATATCCTCACAAATCCACGTACCCGCGTCTTCTGCTCGAGGTAAGGCGCAATGACGCATGACCTCTGCAAAAGCGGTATCAAAAGTAACCTCAAAAGATTGTCTGCGTATCGTTTTTTGCAAGCTGCGAGAAACATACAATTGCTCAGGAAAGAGCACCAAACGAGGATTAGGTGACCACCACAAAATAGGCTCACCCGGATTGTACCAAGGAAAAATGCCTTGCCGATACGCATTGATCAAGCGCTGCAATGATAAGCATCCGCCCGCCGCTAACAAACCCTCTGGCTCAGTTAAGGCTTGATCTACGGGCGGAAAACTTTGATCTGGCTCATTTGAATTGAGAAGGGTTAAATTCATTCGCCTATGGCAACAGCCCAAACTTTCAGCATGAAAATTAAACCAGAGACCATTGTTACTTAATCAAGCTCAGCAAAACACCTGCCGCAACCGCCGAACCGATGACGCCAGCAACATTAGGTCCCATTGCGTGCATGAGTAAAAAATTATGTGGATTGCTTTCTAAGCCCAGCTTATTCGCCACACGAGCCGCCATCGGCACAGCTGAAACACCCGCCGCACCAATCAAAGGATTAATCGGCGTATCGCTGAAGCGATTCATGATTTTAGCCATAATCACCCCTGCTGCGGTACCAATGGCGAAAGCACATGCCCCTAAAGCCAGGATTCCCAGCGTCTCAATCTGTAAAAAAGCATTGGCACTTAATTTGGAGCCAACCGATAATCCCAAAAAAATCGTGACGATGTTAATAAGTTCATTTTGTGCCGTTTGACTCAGACGCTCGACAACACCACACGCATTCATCAAGTTACCCAACGCAAACATACCAATAAGTGGCGTTGCTGAGGGCAGTAGTAAAATCGAGAGCAACAATAACATGAGCGGAAAAACGATTTTCTCAGCTTTACTGACACTACGCATTTGCTGCATTTCTATTTTGCGTTCCGCTTCTGTCGTCAACGCTCGCATAATGGGCGGCTGAATCAACGGTACTAATGCCATATAAGAATAGGCAGCAACGGCAATCGCACCTAATAAATCAGGCGACAACTTAGACGCGACATAGATGGCCGTAGGGCCATCCGCACCACCAATAATACCAATGGCTGCCGCATCTTTTAGAGTAAATTCCAAACCAGGAACAACATTAAGCGCTAACGCGCCAATTAAGGAGGCAAAAATACCAAATTGCGCCGCCGCACCCAACAACAAGGTTTTAGGGTTGGCTAACATCGGGCCAAAATCTGTCATTGCTCCCACCCCCATAAAGATGAGTAATGGAAAAATGCCCGCCTTGATGCCGAAGTATAAGTAATACAACAACCCACCTTCTTCAGCAATCCCCGCAACGGGAATATTACTGAGAATCGCACCAAAGCCAATGGGCAGCAACAGTAACGGCTCAAAGCCTTTTTTAATCGCTAAATAGAGGAGCAAAAAGCCAACCAACATCATCAGTGCTTGGCCGCCGGTAAAATTATATAAACCGGTGCTTTGCCAAAGTGAAACGAGATTTTCCATAAGGTTCTCTGTCTACGTTGTTATAAAGTAACCAAGGCACTTCCACCAGCGACCGCGCCACCCTCTTTGACATGAACCGATTTAACCGTACCAGCAAATTTGGAACGCACTTCGGTTTCCATTTTCATGGCTTCCATAATGACAACAATTTCACCTTCAGCAATGACACTGCCTTCACTGACTAAAATCTTTAAAATGTTGCCTGCCATTGGCGCATAAATAACAGCACTATTTTGAGTAGGCTGCGCGAGGGGTTTCATTTCAGACACAACAGGTTGAATCGTCGCCATTGCCATACCCCCTGGCCCGACCGTAACATTAAAGTGTCGACCATCAACATTAACCGCATAATTTTCAATCGCCTTAACTGACTTATCAGGTACAGACTTTTGAGGAACCGTCGCCGGACTCACATTAGAATTAGGTGCAGACTCGAAAGCCTCAGGATTGCCACGGTTAGCCAAGAACTTCCAGCCGACTTGAGCGAACATCCCATTGATTAATGCGTCTTCTTCGATATTCTCAGCCAGTTTGATACCTTCAGCCTTCGCTTTTGCCTGCACTTCAGCTACCAGCTTACTCATTTCTGGCTCTATTAAATCAGCAGGACGACACGTAATCGCTGGATTACCCGCCAACACCCTTTCCTGTAACGCTTTATTGACCGGTGCAGGTGTTGCGCCATATTCGCCTTTTAATACGCCCGCTGTTTCTTTCGTAATAGTCTTGTAACGCTCACCGTTCATGACATTAATCACAGCTTGTGAGCCCACGATTTGTGAAGTCGGTGTGACTAAAGGGATAAAGCCTAAATCTTCTCGGACACGCGGAATTTCTTTCATTACTTCATCAAATTTATCTGCAGCCCCCTGCTCTTTCAGTTGACTTTCCATATTTGTCAACATGCCGCCTGGCACTTGAGCAATTAGAATACGCCCATCCACGCCTTTCAAGCTGCCTTCAAATTGTGCATATTTTTTACGAATATCCCTGAAATAGCAGGCGATATCTTCCAGTTTAAGCAAATTCAATCCGGTATCACGCCCCGTTCCTTCAAGGCTAGCGACAATAGTTTCCGTAGCACTATGACCATAGGTCATACTCATTGAGGAAATAGCCGTGTCAACATTGTCTATCCCTGCCTCAGCCGCTTTAATAATACTGGGCACACTGAGACCAGTTGTGGCGTGACAGTGCAAATGGATAGGAAGATTGGTGCTTTGCTTTAAACGACTGACTAATTCAAATGCCTCGTAAGGTTTAAGTAAACCGGCCATATCTTTGATACAGATAGAATGCGCCCCCATGTCTTCAATTTGCTTACCCAAATCAACCCACATATCAATCGTATGCACCGGGCTTGTGGTATAAGAAATCGTCCCTTGAGCATGTGCATTGGTTGCCAACACCGCTTTTACGGCGTGTTCGATATTACGCATATCATTCATCGCATCAAAAATACGAAAAACATCGATACCATTGACCGCACAACGTTCAACAAATTTATCGACAACATCGTCCGCATAATGCCGGTAGCCCAAAATATTCTGACCACGCAACAACATCTGTTGGGGGGTTTTGGGCATAGCCGCTTTTAATAAACGTAAGCGCTCCCAAGGATCTTCGCCCAAGTAACGAATACACGCATCAAAAGTCGCGCCACCCCACGATTCGATTGACCAATAGCCAATCTCATCCAATTTTTGGCAAATGGGCAACATGTCTTCAATGCGTAAGCGCGTGGCTAAAATTGACTGATGAGCATCCCGCAAGACAACCTCAGTGATCGTTAAGGGCTTCAGATTAGTATTCATGCTTAGTTTCTCCTAGAAATCTATGTAGGCGTTATCAGTTGACCCTTAGGCCGAAATTTAATTTAGATCAATACACAACCGACACACAGCCGAAATCATAATGTTATGGTTTGTTACGGTATTGGTGAACAGCAGCCATAATCGCTGCCACTGTCGATTTATCAAGACTACTCACGCCAGTTGGCGTCGACAAACTAGCCGCTGGTGTTTCAGGAAAAAAACGCTGCACCAGTGCTGACATAAGGTTGATTGCAAACACTAGCATCGTCAAAAATAAAAACACGATGCCCATACCCAAGAACATCAATTCAATCCCACTACTCATTAATTCTGCCATTTTATAACCTTAATATTTGTAATTTTGGCTTTCCAATTGCCTTAAAACGTGCCTATTGAAGCAGGCAATCGGCAGCTAAACAAACAGCCCCAGTCATCGCTGTAAATTTTATGATTGTTTACCTCACTGACTCCCCCCAAAAGGAGTTTAAAATAATCTCATAGTGAAGTAATTTAAAACTAGCTACATTATGCAGAAAATAATGCGGCTAAACAAACTAAACTAACTTAACAGCCTGAGTTTAACAAAACCCAATCCTATTTTTCAGCAATATCCAAGCCAACATGACAGCCACTATTCAGGTATCCGGCCTAACACTAAATCCAGATCATTCTGCTCAACTTAAGAATATTTATGTCAATCAACTTGCGCGTTACTGAAGCAATCAATAGGTATTTTTTTTCTTACGAACTATAATTTTGGTGCAACGTCCGCTTTCCCGTTAAAATGTCAGCTAGCAGAAACACCTACACAGAACTAAAGTAATTCACTAAAGCAAATACCTTTAGGGGAAGCTAAGGCACTTAAACCTCTAATTATTAATGTGTTAGATAAGCTTTCTAGCTACGGCAATGAGATAATTATTTACAAACTTGATTTAGCCATACGTCAATCTAATTACCAAGAAATTTAAGTCATTAGCACGACCTAACTCATTTCGAGCGAATGCTTATCTATAATAGACGGTCGCTTGCACGTTTAGTTATTAACCCACACGAACCTTGCTTACTCAATACCGCTGATTTAACCTTAGACTAATGAATCTCTGGATATAACAGAGACTCGGAATAGACCGACAAATCGCTTAAACCATTTACCCTAATTAAGACCATGCTTGATTATCAAAAAGACTTTATTGACTACGCGCTGGAATGTGGCGTCCTAAAATTTGGTGATTTTTTATTAAAATCCGGACGAAAAAGCCCGTATTTTTTTAACACCGGCTTATTCAATACAGGCAATCAATTGACTAAACTCGGACAATTTTATGCGCAAGCCCTAAGCCAATCATTATTGCAGCCTGACATCCTTTATGGCCCAGCTTATAAAGGCATCCCATTAGTGAGCACTACGGCAATGGCCTTTGCCAAACTGCGTAATAAGGACATTCCCTTTGCGTTCAATCGTAAAGAAGCCAAGGATCACGGCGAAGGAGGCGTTTTAGTCGGGTCGCCTTTGGAAGGTAATGTTCTTATTCTGGATGACGTCATCACTGCCGGAACATCCATAAGGGAATCAGTTGGCATTATTAAAGAGGCAGGCGCACAACCCATCGGCGTTCTCATCGCTCTAGATCGTCAAGAAAAAGGTCAAAATACACTCTCAGCAACGCAAGAAGTGACTGAACAATATGGGATTCCCGTCTTTTCAATCATTACTCTTAGTCATATTGTTGATTATTTAGCAGCGCAAACGACTGACAATACCGAAATTTCGCAGCTTGCTATTATCAAGAACTACCAGACTCAATACGGAATATAGCGAATAGTTACTGCACCCCCCTCTATTTTTAAGTTTTTTAATCCAACCCTTGTTAATATATGAACTACAATTGTTGGAAATTTTTAGATGGATGTGTTGAATTCATTTTAATGTCGTGTTTTTTACAAAAGGCTTGCCATGAGGAATCAGGAATTTAAAGAGAAAATGCACGAATATTCGTTATGGCGTGCAAATTTGATACAGTCCATTGAAAAGTATAAACAATGGCTAAGTCGCTATGGATTAGAAACACCCCATAGCAACAATATTATTTTGAATAGTTTAGACGGCTTAAAACATGACCGAATAACGCTTGCTTTTGTTGCCGAATTTTCACGGGGTAAAACTGAATTAATCAATGCCATGTTTTTTGCCGAATCCGGCATAAGACTGCTGCCGTCCTCACCGGGTCGGACAACCATGTCGCCAACAGAAATTTTTTATGATGAAGCGGGTGGCAATTATATCCGCTTACTGACTATAGAAAGCCGTCTTGAAGCCATCTCACTAGCTGAGCTTAAACAAATTCCTGAACGCTGGATTCAATTTGACTTGGACTGCAACTCGCCCTCGCAAATGCAAAAAGTATTCCGTGAACTCATTGCGACCAAAAAAGTTGATCGAGATTTGGCCAGCAAATTGGGATTATGGAGTGAGCGTGAATTTGAAGATCAAGGCGGTAATGTAAATAAACCTGACCAAGTTGAAATTCCCTGCTGGCGTCATGCCTTAATTAGCTTCCCACATCCACTCCTTAAAGAAGGTCTATCTATTATTGACACGCCAGGTTTAAACGCTTTAGGTACTGAACCGGAATTGACATTAAACATGCTGCCCAGCGCACAAGCGATTATTTTTATGCTTGCCGCCGACACAGGTGTCACAAAAAGTGACTTAGAAATCTGGATGACATACATCAGCCGTGCCCGTAGCGGGAAAAGTCAAGGGCTGGCAGTAGTGATGAATAAAATCGACGCGATGTGGGATGACCTTGCTGAAACCAACTATGAAACAGCAATCCAGTCCCAAATCAAAGCCTCTGCGGAAATTTTAAAAATAGACGAAAACACCATCTTCCCTGTATCGGCCAAACAAGGCTTACTCGCCAAAGTTAAATTTGATAAGAACCTGCTTGAAAGAAGCCGTTTGCCTCAGCTTGAGGCTTATCTGGCCAGTGATATTCTGACTCAAAAACAACGCATTATGTCATCTACGATAACCCGAGATCTTGGTTTTTTGATTAATGAATCATCGAACTTAGTTAACTCGTCCTTAGATCATGCGACACTGCAATTGGAAGAATTTAAGAAGATTGACTTCCGTAATCAAGAGATGACCGGCAAATTAATGGCTGAAACTCGTGATAAACAGAACCTGTATATGGCAAACGTGGAGAACTTCCAGTCAAGTCGGCGTGTATTTATTGTGCAGGCAAAAATGCTAATTGACTCTTTCTCCGATGAAAAAGTCGATGCCATTGTTTCCCTTGCCAAAGACAATATTACTAAAAGCTTAACAACCTATGGCATGAAGCAAAATATTCGTAAATTATTTGACGAATTACGTGATCTTTTACAAGACTCAATTGATATCACCAATGAAACTCGCAGACTGGTTAAAGCTATCCATAAAAAATTTAAGGATGAATACGGCTTTAGCGACATCGAGCCACAACTTTTCTCAGTACAAACATACCAGATTGAACTCGAGCAAGTTTTTGACGAGGGAGAAGCGTTTCGTTCTAGTGCCAAAGTTACCATGACAGAACAGCATATCGTCGTCGAAAAACTTTACAACACACTCATTTCTAAAGCAAAAAACATCATAAAACAAGCTCATAACGATGCTATCACTTGGAGCAATGGCGCATTAACACCTTTAATGCAACAAATCAAAGATCATAAAAAGCAGATTGAGGGGCGATTGCAAATGCTTAGAAAAATTAACGACTCCAAAGGGACTGTTGCAGAAAACATTGCCACGCTTGAAGCCGAGCTTACACCATTAAGAAATCAGCAAGAAGAACTTATGAACATCCTTCAGGATATGCAGCTAGACAATACCGCCGCATTTTCAACTGAAGAGTAACTAAACAAACCCAAAATCCTGACCGCTCATATCTAAAACGCTAGCGCTGTTATTCCAATGGCTCTTCTTCGATGATTTCCTCAGTCTCGTTCTGCGCCTCTAAAGGCTTGGAGGGAGGCTGAGGAAAAAGAAAATCTAAGAAGAATACCGGAAAAAACAACAAGAGCATCACCGCAATAGCCACAAAGCCAGGATTAATAATCCCAGACAACCAATAAGCTGCCACACTACCACACAGTATGCGAATAGGTCCCGGGGCTTTGAGGTTGACCTGCTTAACTTTGATAATCTTGGTTTTTGGCACGTTATTCTCTCACTCTAAATAACGATTAATTGCGTCATTATTCAACCGCTTGTTTAATCCGGAGCAAAGCTGCCTCTAAGTTTGCCATACTGGTGGCTATGGATATTCTGATATGACCCGGACAACCAAAAGCTGATCCTGGCACTAAGGCCACGCCCGCTTTTTCGATCAAGTACTCAGAAAACTCTAGGTCAGTATTGATGTTATCTAAGCGCACAATCAATTTTTCTACATTTGGAAAAACATAGAATGTTCCATCGGTTTTCAAACACTCAATCCCCTCAATTTTATTAAGCTCAGCCACCACAAAATCGTGGCGATGCTTAAACTCAACACACATACGTTCGATGAAGGATTGATCGCCGGTTAATGCGGCTTCTGAGGCAACTTGAGAAATAGACGTTGGATTTGAAGTACTTTGTGACTGAATAGTACACATTGCCTCGATCAAATCGAGCGGACCGGCCGCATAGCCAATACGCCAACCGGTCATTGAATAGGCTTTAGAGACCCCATTCATAACTACCGTGCGATCATAAAACTCGGGGCAGGCATTCAGGATATTTACAAAACTCCCCTGCTCCCAAAGAATGTGTTCATACATATCATCAGTCGCAATGATAATGTTAGGAAAGTCTTTTAACACCTCACCCAATGCCTGTAGCTCAGCCAGTGAATAGGCTACACCTGAAGGATTAGAGGGACTATTGATAAACATTAAGCGAGTTTTTTCGGTTATCGCGGCACGTAATTGAGCAGGGGAGATTTTAAAGTTTTGCGCTTGCGTGGTCTCAATGATAACCGGCACACCGTCTGCTAATAACACCATGTCTGGATAAGACACCCAAAATGGTGCAGGAATAATGACCTCATCCCCTGCATTTAACAACGCTTGGGTTAAATTAAAAGAGCTTTGTTTACCTCCGCAAGACACTAAAATTTGCTTAGGCTGATAATCAAGACCATTGTCATTTTTGAATTTGGCAATAATCGCTTTTTTTAAACCGGGCGTACCATCAACGGCGGTGTATTTGGTAAATCCGCTCTCAATCGCTTTAATTGCAGCGGCTTTAATAGGATCGGGCGTATCAAAATCCGGTTCACCCGCACCCAACCCGATAATATCTCGACCGGCGGCACGCATTGCAGCGGCTCTAGCCGTAATCGCCAACGTAGGTGAAGGTTTAACCGCCTGAACTCTGTTTGAAAGTGTAATGTTCATATTCTGTCCTAAAATCAATAAAAATCGCACGATTATACACGATGGCTATGCGCTTGCTAACACCAATGCCAGACTTTCAGCCTTTTATCCGTGCAGTGCATTAAGGCCAATTTGCTTAAGATTACCGAAACACCATGACGAATTGACCTTTGTCGATTAAAATGCACATGATTTATCGCTTTGCACACCCATTTAAGTCAAAATCACCCACATGACAAAATACATTTTCATTACTGGCGGCGTTGTCTCATCACTAGGCAAAGGTATCGCCGCCTCCTCGCTGGCAGCCATTTTAGAAGCTCGCGGCTTAAAAGTGACAATGACCAAGCTTGATCCCTACATCAATGTTGACCCAGGCACCATGAGTCCTTTTCAACATGGCGAAGTGTTTGTTACCGAAGACGGCGCAGAAACTGATCTCGATTTAGGTCATTATGAGCGTTTTCTAAAAACCACTATGGCAAAAAAGAACAATTTCACGACGGGTCAGGTCTATGACAGCGTGCTGCGCCGTGAGCGAAAAGGTGAATATTTGGGGGCAACGGTACAGGTTATTCCGCACATCACCGATGAGATAAAGGCCCGTGTTTATCAAAGTGCGGTCGGTGTTGATGTCGCTTTAATTGAGGTCGGTGGCACTGTGGGCGATATTGAGTCGCTCCCTTTTCTCGAAGCCATTCGGCAAATGCGCGTCGAATTAGGCATGGATAGATCCTTATTTATCCACTTAACTTTAGTGCCTTATATTCGCTCTGCGGGAGAAATAAAAACCAAACCCACCCAGCATTCGGTTAAAGAATTACGCAGTATCGGTATCCAACCGGATATTTTAATTTGTCGCTCAGAGCAACCGGTTCCCGCCAGTGAACGACGTAAAATTGCCTTATTTACCAACGTCGAAGAAAAAGCGGTTATTTCTGCTGTCGATGCCGACTCCATTTACCGTATTCCGCTGCTACTGCACGATCAAGGTTTGGATGATATTGTGGTTAAACGCCTGCGTTTGGATGTGCCGCCCGCTGACTTAACCGAATGGCATAATGTGCTGGATGCCCTCAATAATCCAATCCATAGCGTCACCATTGCGATCGTTGGCAAATATGTCGATCATTCCGATGCTTACAAATCATTAAACGAAGCGCTCATTCATGCGGGCATACGCACTCGCACTAAAGTCGATATTACCTATATTGATTCTGAAGTGATCGAAGATGAAGGTGTAACACGCCTTAAAGGTGCAGATGCGATTTTAGTCCCCGGTGGCTTTGGTGAACGTGGCGTAGAAGGCAAAATTGCCACCGTGCGTTATGCACGTGAAAATAACATTCCTTATCTGGGCATTTGCTTAGGTATGCAAGCTGCGGTGATTGAATTTGCGCGTGATGTCGCCGGGCTAGAAGGCGCACACAGTACGGAGTTTTTACCTAAATCACCTCATCCGGTCATTGGTCTGATTACTGAATGGATGGCCGAAGGTGGTCAGCTTGAGACTAGAGATGCAAATTCAGATTTAGGTGGCTCAATGCGATTAGGTGGACAACAATGCCGTTTACAGCCTCATTCGTTGGCGTTTCAGCTTTACCAAAAAGATGTCATCACGGAGCGACATCGTCACCGTTATGAATTTAACAATCTATACGTTGAAAAACTCGAACAAGCTGGGCTGCGTTTTTCGGGTAAATCGATTGATGGTCGTTTGGTTGAAGTCATTGAAATACCGGATCATCCGTGGTTTTTGGCGTGTCAATTTCATCCGGAATTTACCTCTACGCCGCGTAAAGGTCATCCCTTATTTTCAGGTTTTGTTACTGCGGCAATCCAATACCAAGCGCAACACGGCTAAATTAGTTTTAAAATTAATCTATTGAAGGATGTCATTATGAATTGGCAGGAAGTTTGCTCGCATCCAAGTTTACAAGATTTACCTTTTAAAATAGAACTGGATGAAAACGGTAAAATTATGATGTCTCCAGTAAAGCTCTATCATTCGGCGTTACAAGGTGAAATAGAATTTTTATTACGCTCTTTATTAATAAATGGTAAAACGCTACCCGAATGTGCAATCAAAACCAGTAAAGGCACTAAAGTCGCTGATGTCGCTTGGGTTTCATCGACCCGTTGGTCAATCCTAAAAGCACAGACCGAAGCGTCAATTGCCCCAGAAATTTGCGTAGAAGTTCTTTCTGCAAGTAACAGCCCAAAAGAAATGGTAGAAAAAAACCAATTATATTTTGCGGCAGGTGCAAAAGAAGTCTGGTTATGCGATGAGCAAGGTGAAATGAGTTTTTTCAATGCCCAGCATCAGCTAATCCACTCCGAATTAGCGCCTGATTTTCCATTGCAAATTGAGGTGTGATATTTAATTCACAGCACAACGCTTTAACTATGATTAACTACAATGACTGTACGGCAGTCGGCATTGACATAACAACAGGAACACTCATGCAACTATGTGGCTTTGAAATCGGTTTAAACCAACCTCTTTTTTTAATCGCCGGCCCTTGTGTCATTGAAAGCGAACAACTGGCCTTAGATACTGCCGGCTACTTGAAAGAACTGACAACAACACTGGGCATTCCTTTTATTTATAAGTCGTCTTTTGATAAAGCGAACCGCTCATCACATGAAAGTTTTCGTGGTCTAGGGGTAGAAGCCGGTTTAAACATCTTAGCAAAAGTTAAGCAACAAATCGGCGTTCCCGTATTAACCGATGTACATGAAGACACGCCCTTAGCCGAAGTTGCCAGCGTGGTCGATGTCATGCAAACCCCTGCATTTTTATGCCGACAAACCAATTTTATTCAAAATGTGGCGGCACAAGGTATTCCGGTCAATATCAAAAAAGGTCAGTTTCTAGCGCCTTGGGATATGATACATGTCGCTAATAAAGCCAAAGCCACGGGCAATCAACACATTATGGTCTGTGAACGAGGCGTTTCATTTGGCTACAATAATTTAGTCTCAGATATGCGCTCACTCGCTGTTATGCGCGATACCGATTGCCCAGTAGTCTTCGATGCCACGCATTCTGTCCAATTGCCAGGTGGACAAGGCACGTCTTCAGGCGGACAACGTGAATTTGTGCCCGTTTTAGCAAGAGCGGCTGTCGCAGTTGGTATTGCCGGTTTATTTATGGAAACCCATCCAAACCCGGCAGAAGCAAAAAGTGATGGCCCTAATTCATGGCCATTACACCGTATGCAGGAATTATTAGAAACGTTACTAATTTTAGATAGCGCCGTCAAAAGTCAGGCATTCATTGAAAATACGTTGTAACGCTAACACATTAACGCAATGACAACGATTAGCCAATTATCTGAACTTGATTTAAACGCTAGTTATACTTATGCCGACTATTTAAGCTGGCAATTTAATGAAGTCGTGGAATTAATTCAGGGCAAAATTTACGTCATGTCACCTGCGCCTAATGTTAAACACCAAAGTATTTCATGGCAATTAAGTGGGCTGTTATTCAATTACTTTAACCATAAGCCCTGTCATGCGTTCGCCGCTCCTTTCGATGTACGCTTATACGATCGTAGACAATCTATTTTAACCAATCAAGACATCACCACCGTAGTGCAACCTGATATTTGCGTTATTTGTGATGACAGTAAATTGGATGAACACGGTTGTAATGGCGCACCAGACTGGATTATTGAAATTTTGTCGAAGGGAAATTCAAAAAAAGACGTTCACACTAAACACGCGCTTTATGCCGAATGTGGCGTAACAGAATATTGGCTTGTTTTTCCTTATGAGGAAGTGGTTCAACAATTTATATTAACTAGCGGCAATCCCCGCTACCAATTAGCCAATACTTTTGCGGATAATGACTTAGCCAGCTCTTATTTATTTCCTGATTTCACACTTAACTTATCCGAATTATTTACACACAACTGAGTTACAACGCAACACACTTTAACTTTTCTTTCTTAACCCTTGGAGCGACATAAATGAGCAAAATCGTAGATATTAAAGCAAGAGAAATCCTTGATTCACGTGGTAATCCAACCTTGGAAGCAGATGTTATTTTAGCCTCTGGTGTAATCGGTAGCTCAATGGTGCCATCTGGTGCATCAACCGGTGAACGTGAAGCGATTGAATTACGTGATGGCGATAAATCCCGATTCTTGGGCAAAGGCGTATTAAATGCCGTCAACAATGTCAGAACTGAAATTCGTGATGCAGTCATGGGTATGGATGTGACCGATCAAGAAGGCATTGATAATAAAATGATTGCCCTTGATGGCACGGATACTAAAGCCCGTTTAGGCGCCAACGCGATGTTAGCCGTCTCTCTAGCCGCCGCTCATGCTGCCGCCAAAGAAGCCGGACAACCGTTGTACCGCCACTTAAACAAATCCGGCGAATTTGTGCTGCCTGTCCCCATGATGAACATCATTAATGGTGGCTCACATGCTGATAATAGTGTTGATTTGCAAGAGTTTATGATTTTGCCGGTTGGCGCACCTAACTTCCGCGAAGCCATTCGCTATGGTGCAGAAGTCTTCCATAACTTAAGCAAAGTCCTAAAATCTAAAGGTTTGGCAACCACCGTAGGTGATGAAGGTGGTTTTGCACCAAATTTATCCTCTAACGAAGAAGCTATCAGCGTCATTTTACAAGCAATTGAACAAGCCGGTTACAAACCAGGCGTAGATATTTTCTTAGGTTTAGATGCCGCCGCTTCTGAATATTATGCCGATGGCATTTACAACTTAGCCTCTGAAAGCAAAACCTATAGCTCGGCCGCCATGGCTGATTTCTTTGTTGATTGGGTTGACCGTTATCCGATCATCAGCATCGAAGATGGTTTTGACGAAAATGACTGGGATGGCTGGAAACTCATAACTGAAAAATTGGGCGGACGCATTCAGTTGGTCGGTGATGATCTATTTGTAACCAATCCAGCCATTTTAAAACGCGGTATTGAGCAAAACATTGCTAACTCAATCTTGATTAAAGTCAATCAAATTGGCACCCTGACGGAAACCTTAGCCGCTATCAATATGGCGCATACCGCCGGTTATAGCGCTGTTGTCTCACACCGTTCTGGTGAAACTGAAGACACCACCATTGCGGATTTAGCCGTAGCGACTGGCACAGGTCAAATCAAAACTGGCTCATTAAGCCGTTCTGACCGTGTCGCTAAATACAACCGCTTAATGAAAATCGAAGAAGAATTAGGCGATTTAGCAAAATTTGCAGGTCGTAGCGCATTTAGAATGCTGTAAGTCAATTTAGGCGAATTCATGTTGTCTCACTGCATGAATTCGCTTTTCTTTCCTCAAGATTTATGAAAATTCTGATCCTAGTCATTCTCGTGCTAATAGCCCATTTTCAATACCGACTGTGGTTAGGTACAGACAGCATCAAACAAATTGAAGCGACGGAACAACAACTCGCTAATCTTAAAAAACAAGTGGATGAAAAAAAGCAGCGTAACGACGCGCTCTACGCCGAAGTGGAAGATTTACGCAAAGGCCAAGAAGCCTTAGAAGAACGTGCTCGCGACGAGCTTGGCATGATTAAAGAAAATGAAACTTTTTTTCAGGTTATTGAGTGAAGCTACCCGTTGCCAATTACCCTTAACTAACGACAAAGTTTAGACTCCACACATAACATGTAACCGTTTGGTTTCTTCCTCACTGCATACCCTTAGAATGATGGATTAACTTTGGCAGGGATGAATCGCGAGCTAAATAGTTATAACAAATTTAACCGATTAATTAACTTCCCAATAATGTTTTATATAGAAAAAAATGGCCAAAATAACGATGACTATGCTTTTCATATTGATAAAATAAATCCGGTTATAACCGGATGGGTGCTCAACAAAAGACATCCTATTAATGAATTGCTTATTCGTTATCCTCATCATGAAGAACAAAAAATTCCTTTAACAATTAATCGCCCTGACGTTAAAGAAAAATTTTCTGTTTTTAATGTTCCTGTTGTGTGTGGCTTTTCTTTTACGCCAAAAGTCAATCAACATTTCAGCCTTACTATCAAGATTTTTGATTCCTTAATTGAGATTGCTAAATTTTTTTATATTACCGATAAAAAAATTGTATTTTTAGATATTGTTAAAAGTCCATATGATCAAATTAATCATTTTTTTGTTGCACAACTAGGAGAGGCTCGGTGTCTAACAAACATCGATTACGATAAAAACTGGGTAGATAGAATTGAAGAGAAAGCTTTTATATCAGGCTGTATCAGTATCCAAACATTAAAAGAAAAAATCCCATACTTGAAAAAAAACTGTTATTCGATGTTAAGCATAGCAGAACCTGTTATGTGTCTATTGACTTATTTGAACTGGATAAAACAACTAGACTTCTCTCAAAATACCTCATTAATAATCCCCTCTAAACTGATTCAAAATTTAAGTTTAAAACTTAAAAAATTTAATTTAACAAAAGCGGAAGAAATTAGTAATCTAGTCAACTCGCTCACTCCAAGTGAGTTTAATTTATTAGCCAATAGACAAACGCGTCTTCTGCGAAAAAAACAAAATAGACCTGTTTTATTATCTGATGTGGATGACGCATTATCCAATAGTCATATATTTGATGCTGTTTGCTTTGATGACGAATTTGATATATTTTTCAAGATGATTGCTGAGGAATTAGTTTTTGTTGACTATCTGCTCTACGAAAAAATTCCTGAGCAGCCAAATGATGCCCTGCTTTTATTCAATAACAATGCTCAAATTTTACAATTATTACTGCCATTAATTGAATACGATATCTTGTTATATCAAGGGATAAAGAATGCTAGAAATAATATCAACTTTGATAGTGAAAAAACAAAATTTACTATTGTTAATATTGATCCGATTGTTATAAAAAGCACTACGCCTTTCTCAGG
Organism: uncultured Methylococcaceae bacterium; assembly: GCA_903945375.1. Taxonomy (GTDB): domain Bacteria; phylum Pseudomonadota; class Gammaproteobacteria; order Methylococcales; family Methylomonadaceae; genus Methylovulum. The sequence continues at coordinate 34,203 of CAJAVP010000022.1, forward strand.
TAAGCACCTTGGTTATCATGAGTTTTTGCCTGCGGCGATCCAAAAGATAACGCCTGTTATATGGCTAGGTAATACAGTTGATGTCGAATTTAACTTTGCTGAATCAACGTCAAATATTCCGGCCGCTAATCTCTACGAATTTCAGAATGTCTATCTTGCAGGACAAGGCTGTATAATTGATGAGAATAAGCAGGTTTTATCATCGCAACACCTTCAGATGCATTCTACACATCTAACATTGGGTGCCAATATGCGCCTTATTAACACTCGTTATCCTGATAAAAACATCATCAGTTTTGAAAAAGCTTTAACTATACGCACAATTCATGACACGCCCTGTATACCGCTATCGCAGCCTGGAGAAGGTGTTTATGGTCATTGGCTGGTCGATATTTTGCCTCGCGTTGTTTTTGCAAAGCAATTAAATCAACCACTTAAATACATTATTTCAACACGTTCACCCAGCTATGCGCGATCATTTTTACATTTACTTGGTATAACAGACGACGATATCGTCATTTACCGACCGGAATCAGAAGTTGTATTTATGAAAAACTGCTATTTCCCAGGTCATCTGCGGCTAGAGAGTGCTTTCTCTCCTTTAGCTGCCAGATTAAATACCAGCATGCAACCTTATTTCTCAACTTGTAAAAATCGAAAGCTTTACATCTCTCGCGGAAATTTCAATAAACAACAAACTATATTCAATGCGGATGCTTTAATTAAATTAGTAACCCATTATGGTTTAGAAATCATTGAACCCCATAAATACACCATTAAAGAACAAATTAAGATATTTTCTGAGGCCAATTTAATAATGGGGGAATATGGCTCGGCAATGCACAATACTTTATTCTGTTATCCAAATACCAGTGTTATCGTATTACAGTCTGATGCGGTACCACACTTTATACAAGCAGGCATTGGTGCACTGCTATCACAACCAACCGGATTTATTTTTGGGGAACATATTAAAAACGAAACTCGCTCTTTTAACGCGCCACTACATCTAATTACTCAAGCGCTTAACATGCTTATAAATTAACAATAACTTCGCTATTAATGGGATAACCAAGCAATTGGTAATCGTTACGATAAAAATGACGAATAGTAATCATATCACTCATAGTCAACGTGTTAGATTTATCAATATACTTGCCGGCCAATTGTGCTTGCTCAAGTTTCCCAGATGGCCAATCACTAACTTCTATCTCGTTGTCAATCAACAAGCCAGCAATAATATTTTCCAAGCCTTGTTCATATCGATATACGCGACAGCCTGGCACAATAAACTCATGTTGTGGTCGAATGTGGTTGTCGTGAATGAAGGGTTTAGTGTTGTAAGCGGTAAACGTTTTCTTCATCCATTCAGAAATACGAATTAGAGGCTGCCCTCTTTTAATTCGGCTATCCATACGAAAATTATATTCACTAATTAATCGGATCACTGGATCGCGTACGATAGTAAAAACAACATCTAAGCAACTAAAATCCACTTTTTGCAATAAAATATCACGATGAAAATGCTGAGGACTGCAGCCTTCACTAAAATCAGTAATGGAAAACATCGACAATTCATACCCTGACTGCTTAAATAAAGTTTGCACTGATGACCCACCAGTTTTGGGGATATGAATAAATAAAATTTTCGTTGAACCTTTACTTAAAATTGGCATATTACAATCGACCTTAAAAACAAATGAATTGACTAAAAATAACGGCATTGAACAATCAAAATAGATAAGTAGGAGGATACCTTATGATGCCACGACAATCGCAGTTAAAGCTACTCTCACTTTTTAAAAAACTTTTGCACGACTACTTAGCTGACTCTATTTCCCTGTCTTTTATCTGGCAAATGCGTTACAGCGATTTCAATAATGAGTTGAATCACGATGGTTAATAATTGACCGTTCACTCTGAGATACCTCAGGAGAGCCCTGTCGAAGAGTCCTGTAACTGAGATAGGTGGTTCAACAAGCTTACCACGAACGGAAAAATGTAATTATCTTGGTTTGAAACCGCTGTAGGCCATTATTGGTAAATAATGTACTAAAGCAAATGCCTTACCGCATCGCGCTCTTCTTTCAATTCCTGCTCGGTTAAGCGCATTCTTTCCAAACTAAACTCGCTAATTGCCAAACCTTGCACGACATCAACCCTATCAGTCGTCACACTTACCGGGAATGAATAAACCAAATCCGTATCGATGCCATAATCTCCCGCCGACAAAATACCCATACTGACCCAATCGCCTGCCTCTGTACCTAATGTCCACGACTTCATTTGATCAATTGCCGCATTAGCCGCTGAGGCGGCACTAGACTGACCACGAGCGTTAATCACTTCTGCACCACGTTGCTGAATTTTTGGAATAAAGTCATCAATCACCCAATCGGCATCAAGCAATGACAAAGCCGATTGTCCTTTGACTTTAGCATGATTTAAATCAGGATACTGGGTCGCTGAATGATTACCCCAAATGCTCATGTTTATAATATCAGGGGTATGAACACCACATTTTTCTGCCAGATAACTTAACGCGCGATTGTGATCCAATCGACTCATAGAAGAAAAATTCTCAGGTTTTAAGTCTGGTGCATTTTTAATAGCAATCAATGTATTAGTATTAGCGGGATTACCGGTCACTAAAACTTTGACCGAACGGCTCGCAACTTCATTCAACGCTCTGCCTTGTACCGCGAAAATTTCGGCATTCACTTGCAATAAATCTTTACGCTCCATACCAGGACCACGCGGACGTGCGCCAATTAAAAAAGCATAATCGACGTTTTTGAACGCAATGCGTGGATCATCTGTCATGATAACGCGCTGCAATAGTGGTGAAGCGCAATCATTGAGCTCCATCACAACCCCTTCCAATACCCCCATTGCCGGTGTAATTTCCAATAAATGTAATACAATCGGTTGATCAGGGCCGAGCAGCAAGCCTGCTGACAAACGAAATAGTAATGAATAGCTAATTTGACCTGCGGCACCGGTAACCGCGATATGGATAGGTGTTTTCATCGATTTTCCTTGGTGTTAGATGAATGTTTTGGAGTGTATTCAGCGAAAAAACCGGATTGAATCAAGACCACATAAGCACGCAGCCTTCAGAAAAGGCTATCCGCAATCATGCTCGGCTTGATTTAGCTCAAGAAAAATTGCAAAGACAAGTTATTAATAGTCAACATATCATTGTGATTAAGCTTGACGTAGTTATTACCTACGGGGATGTTATTAACGGCTACTGTGCCTTTGCTTTCTAAAACTGAGACAAAGTAGCCATCTTTACGCTTAGCGATCACAATGATACCTACGCCGCTAGAACCTAAACGGGTCATTGCTTTCCTTAAAAACAGCACCTTGCCGATATTTTGACCGTTCATGACTTGCAAATTAGCGGAGGGTAGATGGGCTTCTTGACTAGGATCAAACTCAAAAGATTCCCGACCGTAAACATTGCCAATTTCAGAAGACTGCGTTTTTGCGACGGATTCAGTCGTATTATAAACAATATCGTGCTTACCAATGGTAATCGTATCATTATCATTTAATACGCATTCCTTGATTTTTTGTCCGTTAATAATTAATGGAAAATTATCATTAAGCTGCTTAATGGTGGAGCCATCATCACGAACGACAATCGCGGCATGTGCGGGCGCCACAGCCAGACTATCAATCGCTACATTATTCGTCTCATCACGACCAATATGAAAAACGCCGTTTTCAAACAGGTATGAATCAATCGCCTTGTATTTAAAAAAAACAGTTAATTTTGCCATTACAACAGTCTATAACCTTTTGATGAGTCATAATTATAGTCGGTATTTTCTAGTTATCCAAAAAATACCCGTTATTTAGACAAGGACTTCGTAAGGTATTAGCCCAGCGGCAAAAACCTGACTAGCTTCACTGCATTTTTATCCCGCTTAATAATTTCTACGGGATAACCATGTAAATCAATGCGAATCCCTGAATCTGGAATGGTCTCGACTAACTCAATAATCAGCCCATTTAGTGTCTTAGGTCCCTCAGTCGGTAAGCTCCATTGGGTAATCCGGTTTAATTCCCGAATCGTTATATTGGCATCGACTAAATAACTACCATCTTCTTGCAAGCGTGCCGCAGAGTTTACGTCAGTAATTAACTCTCCAACGATTTCTTGCAATAAATCATCCAAAGTCACCAACCCCTGCACATCACCATATTCATCAACTACCAAGCCAATGCGTATTTTTTCATTTTTGAATTTAAGCATTTGTGTATGTACAGGCGTACTTTCCGGTATAAATACGGGCTTGCTAAGCAGATTAATCAGCGCCTGTTTATCAAACGCCTCATTATTAACATCAACCAAAGCTTTTCTTAAATGCAAAAAACCAACAATCCGATCAATGCTTTTTTTGTATATTGGCAACTGCGTATGCGGACTGGATTTAATACGATCAACAATTTCTTCCATAGACGACTCGAGATCAATCCCAATAATCTCATTGCGTGGTGTCATAATATCTTCAACGGTTGCTGATTCCAAATCCAAAATACCTAACAACATTTTTCGATAACGGATGGGCATCAGCGTTTCCGCTTCACTAATAATACTTTTTAACTCGTCTTTATTTAAGCTGTCATGATGACTTTTTTTGACATCAACGCCTACCATACGAAGCAGTAAATTGACAAAAAGATTAATGAAACCAACCAGCGGGTAAAGTAGCTTTAGAAGTGGCGTATAAATCCACGCTGCCGGAAATGCCAATAGTTCCGGCTTAATAGCGGCCAAAGTCTTTGGCGTCACATCGAGAATGAACATCAAAATAGTCAAAACACCTGTTGCAATAGCGATAATAGACTCTTCATTCGCATAAAGCTTGATGGCGATAACGGTAGCAATCGACGCAGCAAAATTATTTACAAAATTATTGCATAACAAAATGAGCCCCAATAAGCGGTCTGGTCTTTGCAATAATTTCTGTGTCTTTATCGCACTTGGATGCTTAAGTTTAACCAAGTGCCTTAAACGATACCGATTTAAAGACATCAAAGATGTTTCTGAACCGGCAAAAAAAGCAGAAAGAAGGAGCATTAATGCAAGTATGCCAAATAGCACACTGAGTGGCATGTCATTCAAAATGAGACTCTTGAGTTGTGATAACCAGCCTAGTTTCTACGATGCAGATTTTTTGTCAAGCTGAAATTAGGTTTTTTGAGTAATCTTACAAATCAATACAGGTGACATTCATTAGTGATTTTGACATAGCACTCACGGTTCGCTCATTCAGCCAGTTTACCGGATTACTCCGTAATACCTTGATAAAAAGTGTACGGGAAAATCTAAGCAACGCTAAAATGCGCTGGTACGGTATTTAATTGTGTCTTATGTGCTTCTCGTCTTTGATCGGTCTGAGTATTTTCGATTGTACCGAGTTGAGTCCACAGTAATAAAAATCACTGACTACTTATTCAAACAATGCCACAGCTTTGATTTGCGCCCAAAGTTTAAGCCCAGGCGTTATGTGTAATTTTCGCCACGACCTGCGGGTAATTCGTGCTAATAGCGGAACACCATAGGCATCAAGGCGCACTAAGACGTTTGCCTTATTGTCGGTCTCGGCAATCGCGACGACTTCTACGGCAAGTGTATTTAAAATACTACTGTTGTGCAGGGGTTCTAAGTTAAGACTGACATCACGCGCATGAATCCGGCATCGTAAACGACTGCCAATCGCTTTAGGTTGTCGACTGACATAAATAATCCCACCTGCAAAATCCAAGCGACTGAGACAATCTTCATCATCATGATGGGTCAAAACGGTGTCAATCACCACGCCAGCATCATCGACAAAAGCAGACGGCAAATCGATACGGGCTAAGGTTTCTTGCAATACACCGGAGGCAATGACCTGTCCTGCGTTCAGTAATACTAAATGATCAGCTAAACGTGCCACTTCCTCGGGCGAATGGCTGACATAAAGCATTGGAATATCGAGATGTTCATGTAGTCGCTCTAGGTAAGGCAAAATCTCTGCTTTACGTTTTAAATCTAATGCAGACAACGGTTCATCAAATAATAATAAACGCGGCTTGCTCAGTAAGGCTCTCGCTATCGCGATACGCTGCCTTTCTCCGCCGGATAAATGCTCGGCGTGGCGTTGCAATAAGGGCTCAATATCTAACCACTCAATCACTTGATCAAAATTAATACTCGCGCTGTTGTTTTGACTGCGCTTTTGACCATAAGCTAAATTTTCGCGTACCGTTAAATGAGAAAACAGGCTGGCTTCTTGGAAAACATAACCTAAAGCACGTCGATGAGTGGGCAGAAAAATACCCGCGTGATCATCTTGCCAGATTTCACCATTGATATTGAGATAAACATTCAAGGCTTTTTCTAAGCCGGCAATTACTCTTAAACAGGTTGTTTTTCCCGAGCCGGAATGACCAAATAACGCGGTAATGCCTTGACCGGGTAATTCAAGATTGACCGCGAGTGTCAAGGCGGGATAATTCACTTCAAAGCGGATGTGTATTTGGCTCGCCATGGTCAGCGTCCTGGTTTGGGATTGATGCCATACAATAGCAATAAGACGACAAATGAAAATATCAACAAACAAGCGGCTAACCAATGGGCTTGCGCGTATTCCATTGCTTCGACATGATTGTAAATTTGTATCGACACGACGCGCGTTTGGTTAGGAATATTACCGCCAACCATTAAAACCACGCCAAATTCGCCTACGGTATGGGCAAATCCCAACACCGTTGCGGTCATAAAACCGTGTCTGGTTAAGGGCATGACAACACTGAAAAAGGTATCTAATGGGCTAGCGCGTAAGGTGGCGGCAACTTCCAAAGGGCGTTCCCCGATTGCCGCAAAAGCGGTTTGCAGGGGTTGCACGACAAAGGGTAAGGAATACAGGACTGAGGCAACAATTAAGCCGCCAAACGTAAATGGCAAAGTGCCCAAGCCCAGTGCTACACTTAATTGTCCAATGATTCCCGTCGGACTCATGAGTATTAATAAATAAAAACCCAGCACACTAGGCGGTAACACCAAAGGCAGCGCCACTAGGGTATTGATAACGCGCTTCCAGCGGGAGGTCGTACGCACCAGCCACCACGCCATCGGTGTTCCGAGTAGCAGCAAGCAGACGGTGGCAATACAGGCAACCTGGAGCGTTAAAATGAGTGCTGTAATATCGTCTGCATTTAACACCGTGATAACCTAGGGTTTTACAGCTAAACCATAGCCATATTTTTCAATAATGGCTTGAGCTTTGGCAGTTTTCAAGAAATCCAGCAAAGCTAAAGCCGCCGGATGCGTTGCACCATTTTTTAATAACACCGCATCTTGGCGAATAGGTGCGTAAAAATCTGAGGGTACGATCCAGCCTGAACCCTCCGCTATTTTGCCATCTTTAATGACTTGCGAAACGGCGATAAAGCCCAGTTCGGCATTACCGGTGCTGATAAATTGCTGTGTTTGAGTGATATTTTCACCTAATACTAACAAGGGCTTAATACGTTCTTCCAAACCCAGTTTTTTTAACACTGTCATAGCGGCTTCGCCATAAGGCGCGAGTTTAGGATCGGCAATTGCCAGATGCTTGAAATTGCCGAATGACAATACCTTACCTTGTTGATCAATAAAATCTGGTTTTGCTGACCATAGAACTAAGCGTCCTAGGCTATAAGTGAACTGCGTACCCGCAACGGCAAATTGTGAGTCAATGAGTTTTTTGGGTTTTTGCTCATCGGCAGACAAAAACACCTGAAATGGTGCACCGTTTTCAATTTGTGCAACAAATTTTCCAGAAGCACCGAACGATAACCCCACTTGATGACGGGTCTCTTTAGTGAACTCGGCGGCAATTTCTTCCATCGGTTTTGTGAAATTTGCGGCGACGGCCACTAAAACCGATTCTGCTAAGACCGTCTTCGTTGTTATAAACGCACTCAGAATTAACAATAAGCGTATGAGTTTGATAGAAAACATAAAAAATACCTGTATTAATTAATGGGCTGAAGAGTCAGCATCATAATCCTGAAAAAATCTGGATTGAGCACGTTTTGTTACTCTGTCTTCATGTGAGTTTAGCAATGATGATGCCAATCTATGATCGAATGGTCAATTACTTATTTAGGAAAGGTAATAGCGATTGAATTATACGGTAACCGCTATGGCTTGCCAATTTAAGACAAGAGAGAGAGAGAGTATCTTAATGGCGTGTTTTAAATATCCGGAGGTAGTCAGTATTTTTAGGGCAGGAAGTATTTGTGGTCAAATCTTTGGGCATCGGCTAGCATTACACGACAACTAATTATTCCCTACTATATAACTCTATTTTGTAATGATTCCAGAACTCGGACACTTTTCTCTCATTCTTGCTTTGTGCATGGCCGTGGTGCTAGGCACGTTACCTATCATTGGCGCATTCCGTGGCTTGTCAGGCTGGATTGCGGTGGCTAGACCGGCGGCTTTCGCACAATGGCTCTGTATGGTGGTGGCTTACGGTTGTTTGACATATAGCAGCTTAATTCATGATTTTTCTGTCGCTTATATCGCTCATAATTCCAACACTGCCTTGCCGACCTTGTATTTAGTGTCCGGCGTTTGGGGGGCGCATGAAGGCTCATTGTTATTATGGGGCTTGGTGCTCTCCTGTTGGACAGCATTGGTGGCGCGATTTAGCAAAACGATTCCTGATGCCACGGTGGCGCGTGTGCTGGGCGTAATGGGCTTGGTGTCGATTGGCTTTTTATTATTTTTATTACTCACCTCCAATCCTTTTGAGCGATTATTTCCCATCCCGCCAGAAGGACGGGATTTAAATCCATTACTGCAAGACCCCGGTTTAGCGATTCATCCGCCTATGTTGTATATGGGTTATGTTGGTTTTTCGGTGGCGTTTGCGTTTGCTATCGCGGCCTTATTAGAAGGTCGATTGGATGCCGCTTGGGCACGTTGGTCGAGACCTTGGACAAATATGGCGTGGATGTTTTTGACGTTAGGCATTGCCTTGGGCAGTTGGTGGGCTTATTACGAACTCGGCTGGGGAGGATGGTGGTTTTGGGATCCCGTTGAAAATGCGTCCTTTATGCCGTGGTTAGTAGGTACCGCTTTAATGCATTCATTAGCCGCAACGGAAAAACGCGGCGTGTTTAAAACCTGGACGGTATTATTAGCCATTTTTGCATTTTCACTGAGTTTATTGGGCACGTTCTTAGTGCGTTCCGGCGTCTTGACCTCCGTTCATGCCTTTGCCAGTGACCCGACACGCGGCTTGTTTATCTTGATATTTTTGGCGGTTGTGGTGGGCGGCTCGTTATTGTTGTACGCCATTCGTGCACCGTCTGTTAAAAGCAGTGCCCGTTTTGAATTGGTCTCTAAAGAATCGGTGATTTTGCTGAATAATGTCTTATTGGTGGTCACCGCCTCCAGTATTTTGTTGGGCACTTTATATCCGCTAGTGATTGATGCCTTGGGCTTGGGCAAAATTTCAGTAGGCCCTCCATATTTTAATGCGGTGTTTGTTCCCTTAATGGCACCACTGGCGTTGGTCGTGGGTGTTGGTGTGTTGTTTCGTTGGAAAAAAGACAGCTTAAGTGACTTGTTTTATCGGGTGCGCTGGTTGGCTGGGGCATGTTTGTTGGGCGGCTTAAGTTTGCCATTGCTGATGCCTTTCTATGCGTGGGGCGCGGTATTGGGATTAACGCTGGCGTTGTGGACAATGGGCATGACCGGCTTGGCATTTGTCGATCGATTAGGTGTTAAAGGATGGACTTGGCAGCGACTGGCAAGTATTCCTTCGGGCTTTTATGGCATGACGCTGGCGCATTTAGGCATTGCCGTATTTGTGACGGGCATTACCTTGACATCGGTTTATAGCGTCGAAAAAGATGTGCGGATGTCGCCTAATGACACCTTGGATATGTCCGGCTATATTTTTCAATTTCATGGAGTTAAGCAAACCCAAGGGGCTAATTATCTCGCCGAGCAAGCGTTTATCACGGTCAGTCATCACGGCAAACAAATTGCCGAGCTAGCCCCGCAAAAACGTGTGTATCAAGTGCAAACCATGCCGATGACAGAAGCAGCGATTGATGCTGGCTTGTTTAGGGATTTATTCGTCGCTATCGGTGAACCGTTAGGCGACCAAGGGGCTTGGAGTTTACGAATTTACTATAAGTCTTTTATCCGTTGGATTTGGTTAGGGGCGCTGTTGATGGCCTTAGGGGGATTATGCGCGGCTTGTGATCGGCGTTATCGTTTGGTCAAAAATACCCCTAGTCATGTGTAACCCAAGCCACACAATCGATGATCTATTGTTAACTTTCAGCTGAATTAAGGAATTTTATGAAGCCTATTATTCGCCCAATTTGTTTCAGTTTGTTGCTTGCCAGTCCGGCACTTTGGGCGATGTCCCAGTCGACCAACGAGATGGCTGCGTTAGTTGACAGCCGTCATACGCTACATAAAGATACTAATCCGTTGCCTAATTTTGTTTGGGCATCAAGCGATCCCAGTCGTAAAGCCTTACGTGCTTCGGCGGCTGCATTAAGCGATGCTCAAATTGCTCAGTTCGCGGTTACACAGTTACAACGCTATGCACCACTTTATGCATTGAATAATGCCGCTCAACGCAGTGCCAAAATTCATGCTGTCCATCGACTGGCGGAGGGAACGACCATTGTCCAACTGGCGCAGCACGTACAGGGTATTGAGGTATTTTCACGACGCATGAGTTTTTTGCTGGATAACCGTTTGCAATTACACGCTATTTCTGGAAGCTTAGTGCCGCAAGTCAGTACGGCTAAAGCGGCGACAAAGCTCAATGCTCAGCAGGCGATTGCTCAAGCGTATTTCGACTTGCATCATGAAAAACGGCCTAAAGACGCATTCACGCGGCAAAAACACGACAAAAATTATCAATGGTATGGTCTTGATAGTGCAGATGCTGCGAAAACCGCACACCGATTAACGCAACCGATTCGAGTTAAAAAAGTTTGGTATCCGCAGACGCAAGCTTTAGAGTCGGCGTTCTACATCGAATTAAACTCTGAAAACCAGCATTATGCGTATGTTGTTTCTGCCAAAACAGGCGATATTTTGCTTAAACATAGTATGACACGTCATGAAAGCGCAGGGTTCAGCTACCGCGTTTATGCTAATGCAACGGATGAGATGCCTTACGACAGTTCGCTAGGTAATAGTTTGACACCTTTGCTGTCTGCACCGACACAAACGATCACCCCCGTTTTATCGAACTTAATTAAATTAAACTCAGGGCCAATTAGTACGAGCGACCCTTGGTTGCCAAACAATGCCACACAAACGATTGGCAATAATGTAGAAGCTTACGCTGATCTGCAAGCACCGGATGGTTTCAGTTTAGGGGATTTATACGGTCAAGTATCTGCGCCTTTGCAATTTAATTACCGCTATCAATTTGCACTGCCCAGCTCTTTGAAATACCCTAAGCAAATCCATGCAGCGATTACCCAAGCCTTTTATACCACCAATTTTGTTCATGATTGGCTATACGATCATGGTTTTGATGAGATTTCCGGCAATGGTCAACAGGATAATTTCAGTCGTGGTGGTATTGAAGCGGATCCTATGCACGTAGAAATTATGGATTACAGCGGTATTGATAACGCTGATATGTCAACGCCATTAGATGGTGAATCACCCACTATGCAGCTTTATTTGTGGTCGAATCCAGGTAAAAAAGCATTGATGGTTACGATAAATAGCAGTACGCAAAATTATATGGTCACCAGCGCCAGTTTTGGTGCCCAGAAATTTAATCTCAATAATAAAAAAATTGTGTTGGTGGATGATGGGGTTGCCTTGCAAGCCGATGGTAGTTTGGGTTCTACAGCGGATGCCTGCCAAACGCCGTTGCTAAATGCTGCTGAATTAAAAGGGGCGATTGCTTTAATCGATCGGGGCGATTGTCTCTTTGTGGAAAAAGTCAAAAATGCACAAGATGCCGGAGCGGTTGGGGTGTTAATGGCTAATAACAAACCCGATGCCATGATTGTTATGGGCAATTCTGGATATCCCATTTTTGATAAGTCGGTTATTTTGCCGGTGTTGGGAATCAATCAGGATGCTGGATTAGCGATTAAGCAGGCACTGACCGCTGCCTCAACTGTCACGGCGCTCATGCAACTGAAACAATTACCACAGATTAACAGCGCATTAGACAATACAATTGTTATCCATGAATGGGCGCATTTTCTTAGCGATCGATTGGTTTGGCTAGATAATAATCAAGGTAATTCAATGGCAGAGGGTTGGAGTGACTTTTTGACACTGATAGCTATTGTTAAAGAGTCGGATCGGCTTATTCCCGGTAACGAGCAGTTCCAAGCACCATATGCGATGGGACAATATGCAAACTCTGGGATATTATCTGACTATAGATATGGGATTCGTCGTTACCCTTACTCAACCAATCTAAAAATAAACCCACTGACATTAAAACACATTAGTCTTAAAGTCCCTTTGCCTGCAAATATTCCTATTGCGCCAGGTGCCAGCACAACGGGTGCAGATAATACGGAAGTCCATAATGGCGGAGAAGTATGGGCATCGATGCTTTGGGAAGTTTACGTGGGTCTATTAAATGACACACAGCGTTTGAGCTTTAAAGAGGCACAAAATCGAATGTTGGATTATTTAGTAGCCTCATTAAAAATGACCCCCGCTAACCCGACTTTCTTAGAAGCACGCGATGCTTTACTGGTTGTCGCTAAAGCGCGTGATTTGGCGGATTATCAAATTTTTTGGCAAGCATTTGCTAAACGTGGTGCGGGTGTGGATGCCGTTGCCCCGCCTCAGATGTCAAAAACTCAGCGTGGCGTTGTAGAAAGCTTTGATTTGCCATAATGTCTGACGCTAAGGTAATTATTCGGCGACCCAATTAACACGAAACACGACTCAAACAAGACTTAACCTTTAACGGTGTTCCGTTTTAGTTGGTAGCCAGAAATTTAAATCAGTGTGCTTGATACGCCCCTGCTTCCGGTTCAAAAGGGAGTGACTCCTGCGTGACAGACAACCCCAAACCCTCAATCATTCGATCTAGCACAGGGTCGTTCAGATAGCGCAATTCATTGGGCAATATTTGTAAATGAATATGCCGATTACCTAAGTGGTAACACGCACGCGCTAATAGCAAGGTATCCTGACTACGAATCACCGACAAACTTTCGGGAGCGGCCTTGATAAGCACCTTAAATTTTTCGCTACCGGTTAGTACAACACCAGAGCGTAAATACTGTCCACGCGGCATAAATAAGCCCACCGCAACACCGCCATCCGTGCAAGCCGGTAAGCGACTTTTCTGACGGGCTTCAAAAGGTAAGGTTAGGCTATCATCGGTTGGACTATCTGCGGGGGCAAGTTCGGTCAGTTTTAGCATGATGTTTTATCTGTTTTAAAGTGTAGTGATAACGGGCGTTATGTTCCACGTTGCTGTAACACCATTGTAACCGCTGCTGCGCGTGTCACAACGCCAAGTTTTTCAAAAATATGCTCTAAATGTTTATTAATAGTGCGCGGGCTGTTGCCTAAAATCAGCCCTATTTCTTTATTTGTTTTGCCTCTGGATATCCACATAAGGATTTCCGCTTCACGAAAAGTTAATCCCAACGAATCGCGCAAAGCCGATAAATCCCAAGTCTCTGTGCTTTTATGCAATAGTAATAAGTATTCACCGGCTTGAGCCGACGCCGCCATTTTTGCCGAAAATCCTTCATTATTCTGATATTCAAGTACTTGATCGTGTTGATCTGTTGCATTTTGGATCTGTGTTTTAAACCAAGCCTGCAAAGGCAAAGGCAGCTCATCCCCCAAATTGAGCAGAGAAGACTCGCCCAAGGTACGGATATAATCATCCAACCATTGTTTACCGGTCGGAGTCAGCCAACAAATACGCGCCTCGGCATCAATACTCAGTGCAGAAAACTCGCCCTGCTGCAAAGCCGTTTCTACACGTTGAACGGTGCGAGCCTGCCTAAGATGGACATCGATACGTGCCAAGACTTCGGGTGGACGAATGGGTTTAACCAGATAATCTTGTGCACCTTCACCAAAGCCACGCAACAAATCATCTAATTCGCTTAAACCGGTCATGAAGATTACTGGAATTGCTGCCGTCGCGGGGTCATCTTTTAAGCGATGGCAAGTCTCAAATCCATCAATTCCTGGCATCATGACATCAAGCAAAATGATATCCGGTTTGATATAGCGCATTTGCTCAAGAGCCGAAAGCCCATCAGTTGCCACTAACACACGATACCCTGCTTCTGAAAGTGTATCGGACAATACCGCCAAATTGCCCGGTGTGTCATCGACAATCATAACCGTGCCTTTGTGGTTTATTAGTGTCGCTATCATGTGCAAACCTCCCGCTACAAAGCTAATAACTTTCTGATCTCAGCAAGCCGAAACTCTTTAGCTAATACGTTTATTTTTTTAAAAAAACCGTGATAATCCGGATATTCTGACATCAGACTCGCTACCCGTTGATTTAAGCCATATAAATCGCCAATACGCACAAACGCCACCAACTCATCAATCAGCTCTTGCGGCGGTTTGTTATAGTCAACCACGGCACGAGTCGTCTCCTGGCAAATCCACGTTAAACCTAAATAGTGTTTAAGCTTATACAGTAAATCTTCCACTTGAATAGGTTTACTTAAAAAATCATTACATCCGGCATTCATTGCACTCAATCGATCGGCGGGATAAGCATTGGCACTGAGTACAATAATTGGCATGTGATAAGCTTGTTGTCGCAATTGCAAAGCGGTTTCTGCTCCATCAATACCGGTCATCGATAAATCTAATAGAATCAAATCAGGTGTTGACTGTGCTATTTTCTCTAAACAATCCTCGCCAGAACACGCTTCATCCAAATAAAAACCCAGCGGCCCTAACAAAGCTAAAATAAGCTGACGATGATCTGCTTGGTCATCCACAATCAAGAGTTTTTTTCTTTGCCCTTGATAACCCATAATATGCTGCTCGCGAACTGGCTCTACATCCCCAGCTACACTAGGCAGCAGTAAGCGCACAGTAAACGTTGAACCTTGTCCTAAAACGCTACTGACGGTTAATTCGCCGCCCATAATTTCCGCCAATATTTTGCTAATCGTCAAGCCCAAACCACTGCCAACATGGGCATTGCCGGTCGGCGTGTTTAAACGAATAAATGGTTGAAAAATCGCTTGTAACTCTTCTTCCTCAATGCCTGGGCCAGTATCACTGATTTCAAAATTGACAACCCCACTGCTGTATCGAATGCCAAAATTGATTTCACCGGTCGCAGTAAATTTCATCGCATTGCCCAGTAAATTAATCAAAATTTGTCCAACCCGTTTTTCATCACCGCGAATCCGCTGGGGTAAATTTTTGGCAAAATGGCAGTTAAACTGCAAACCTTTTTCTTCAGCTTGCGTTTGAAACAGATTAACTAAATGTTCGAGAAAATGGCTCACATTGATTGGCTCATATTTGAGCTCAAAGCGTCTCGCTTCAATTCGGGCAATATCAAGAATATCTTCAATCAACGAAGACAAATGTTCGCCACTCCGTTTTAATGTCTCGACGGCTTGTTTACGGTGTTCAGGAATACTGGGATCATTGTTGAGAATATGTGCGTAACCAATAATGCTATTCAACGGTGAGCGAATTTCGTGGCTCATATTACTTAAAAAGCGACTTTTTGCAGTATTAGCGGTATCCGCCATCGCCAGCGCTTGCTGTAATTTATGATCGGTTTTTTTGTGCTCATCAATTTCTGTAAGCAAAAGCTGAGTTTGTTTTGCTGTTTCTTCCATTGCAACACGTCGACTTTCGTCATTTAAAATCAGCCACCACGTACATAAACCGATAAACACTAAAAGAGAAACATAGATTTTGACAAAATTAGCTAATAACAGATTAAAAGCGATTGGATATTTTTCAGCGACCAGCAAATCTTGATAATAAATAATGCCAATAAAAAGACTGGTGAGAACAGACAAAAATAAAAACAATAAAATAAACCGTAAACACCGCATACGCAGGAGCATTGAAAACGGTTTGGGGAAACAGCAACGCGCGACGGCTTCCAGATAATCATCCAATCGAGAGCCCGGTTTACACATATCTAAGCAACGCGCATCTAAAGTACAACACAACGAACAAATACTATCGTTATAAGCGGGACAAAACGCCATATCTTCTTGCTCGAAACGATTTTCGCAAATACAACAATAGCTGTGCGTTTGCCTGTTGTTAAGATCACGATCACGCGCTAGATAATGCCGCCCGTTACTAAGCCAAGCGATACCGGGCACCAATACAAACGCAAGGACTAAGGCAATAAACGCAGAAAATGCTTGTGCATACTCACCAAAAATACCCAGATGCGCCAAAGTTGCCACTCCCGAAGCCAATAATGTGGCAATAATGCCTACGGGATTAATATCCGGCAAATACGCCCGTTTAAATTCGATAATGTGCGGGCTTAAACCTAAGGGCTTATTAATCATTAACTCTGCGGCAACCGCACTAATCCAAGCAATCGACAAACTGGAAAACAAACCTAACACTTTTTCTAGTGCACTAAAGACACCAAATTCCATCAGCAAAAGCGCAATCAATACATTAAAAACCAACCAAATCACACGCCCGGGATGGCTATGGGTAATACGTGAAAAGAAATTAGACCACGCTAACGAACCCGCATACGCATTCGTGACATTAATCTTGATTTGACTCAGCACGACAAATAACGTGGTTGTAGCTAAAGCTAATGACGGATTATCGAGTAAGTGCTGATACGCGATTAAATACATTTGCGTCGGCTCATGTGCATGAGCGGTATCGACCCCGTGCCGTATCGCTAAATGCGCCAGTAAAGCACCGGCTAATTGTCTAGCCATACCAAAAACAATCCAGCCAGGCCCTGCACAAATAACTGCTGACCACCACCGGATTCGATTTGCCGAAGTTTTTTCTGGCATAAAGCGCAAAAAATCAACTTGCTCACCAATTTGAGCCACCATAGAAAAAGCAATGGTCGTTGCACTGCCAAACAAAAGCCAATCAAAGCCCTGCCCCGTACCGGCCAGCCAAAAATACGTTTGTAAAGTCAATAGCGCATCTTGTTCGTGTTGCGCCACTGCCCAATAAGGTGCTATCAAAAGCAACAGCCACACAGGTTGTGTCCACAATTGCATACGGCTAATGGTCGTAATGCCGAAAGTAACCAAAGGAATAACAATAACAGCACTCAAAATATGAGCGATAGCAATCGGAATAGGGAAATATAATTCCAATGCCAAAGACATAATCGACGCTTCTAATGCAAACAGCGTAAACGTAAATGAAGCGTAGATTAAGGATGTGAGCGTAGAGCCGATATAGCCAAATCCAGCACTGCGCGTTAATAGATCAATATCAATATTATAACGAGCGGCATAATAACTAACGGGGAAACTGATAATAAAAATGAGTAAACCCACAATCAGTATCGCCCAAAACGCATTGGTAAAACCATAATTAATCGCCAAAAAGCCACCGATAGCTTCCAACACTAAAAAAGATGTCGAACCAAAAGCGGTGTTTGCGACTTCAAATTCGCTCCATTTCCTAAAGCTACGCGGCGCAAAGCGCAAGGCATAATCCTCCAAACTTTCGTTTGCAACCCAAGCATTATAATCCCGTCGAACTTTAGAAATATTTTGGTACATTTTATGGCTCATATTTCAAACAGCTATCGTTCTATTAGTTATGCGTCAGATAAGTCATTGAGCAAAAATCCTTTAACCTAAGGAATGAACATGGAATAACTTAGGCAAATTGCCACTAATCGGAGTGCAGGCTTTGCTTTGCCTTGCACTGCAAGCACCAACAGTAGACGCCTTAGACGAAAAAAGCACGCCATCCGCACACAGCTGTTCACTTTATTTCATGCTCATTCCTAAGTGGGAGCTGCTTTAGCCGCGACAAGCGCGGCAGCTACTCACTTAAAGTGGGACAGACTTTAAATCACTACAAAATCCGCCGCCGTAATGCCCAGCTTAATCCCCAATAAGGCAAATTCCACTCCAATGCCAGCGCCGCCGCTTGAATTGTAGGCAATATAATCATTGCTATCCAACGCGGAGCTACCTTTCAGGTAATCAATCCATACAAATCAATGCAGTAGGCATTCATTAGCGATTTTTGACATAGTGTAGCACCAAACTTTGCAGTATTTATGGCATGAACTTTACCCTGACTCAACTTAATATTGAATCAACGCCATTTTGCCCTAGACGCAGCAGTCCTTGCTATCAATCGTTGAATAACTACATTATCAAAGACGGGCACTTACGTCGCGACAGCGTATTGCGACGCTTTGTGACTCACCATTTGGTGCATGCCTATTGCACCTTATACTACTACCTTTTTTCGTGTAAAGATTACCCGTCAACACATACCCAAGCAAAATAGTCGCGTCGGGTATGACGCTAACGAGACTGTGAACGTATTGTGATTTTAGTTTCCTTCATTATTTAAATCATAATCTACTGATATTTGAGGATACGTTTAATGAAAGAACAACTACACCCCGTCTTTGGCGTGCTTCGCTCGCCATGGAATAACCCTGTTTGGAACGCACAAGTGACAGTATGCTTTACGCCACCGGATACAGGTTGGACTGATCTGGTATTGGTCAGTAGTGCTTATGGTCAACATCATATTGCCTATCTAAGCAACATTGGTTCTCCCTTTCGTGATCTGCTTAACTGGCTGACAGACATTGCCAATGATCAATTACCTGCTACGGTGTTGATTGATGAGGAAGGAAAATATACGCGCCTCAGTGTTTTGTCTTATGACGAACACTGGTTAGAGTTCCGGGCAGTAAGATTTTACGACTATGAACGGTCATGTATTGATGTTCCAGATGCCGAAGCGGAAAGAAATATTGTCTGCCGCCTCAACAAGTATCAATTTATACATCAATGGCGCCGCCGCTTCGCTGATTTCATTTCACATGATTTTAAACTCTCGGACTGGGTGCCAAGTCCTTGGTATGAGTATTTAAATAATGATGAACTCTATCCCCGTTATGCAGATATCCGCAGATTTGATTTCAGCAAACTTGATGCCTGGCTGGACAGCAACCGTCCACGCACGGTTTCAATCGAAGGAATTATCAGTGCGTGCCATTCGAACGCCGAATGTATCGCAATGGATTGGGCGATTACACATGGCTTAACTTATGGTGGCTCGTGTCCAGTTGGTCGTAAAGCCGAATACGGTTTGATTGATGCCAAGTATGGTCTGGTTGAATTACCCTTTCTTGGCTATCGCTTTGCTATCAAGGCGAATAGCCGTGATGCGGATGCTGCATTACTCATCACAATGCACAACACGCTTTCTGGTCGAAGTCGTCTCGCCGGTCTTTTTGCTCAACGCCTCGAAAAACCTTGGTTGCATTTACATCCTGACATGAATTGGCAACACGCGTTAAGCACTTGGCTGAATACGACGCCGATTAAAGTTATCAATATTATTGTACACAGTGCAGGCGATACGCCACAGTGTGAAATATTTCTTAACCACGTACTGAATATTCTTCCTCTTTAGGGCTCAATGATGATCAACATATCGGCACTATTAAAATCTCAACCTATCTCCGGTCTTGAATCCCAAACACTGGCTATTATCAAAGGCTTTGCCCCGAAAGCAGCGGCTGAATGGCGTGATCCTCGTATCTGTTTTCTTGAACCGCCTGCCGATCAGCACGTACCCTTTATCAATCCAGTGGAGGCTATGGAGGTTTTGTTCAGGCATCAGGGAGCAGAACAAAGTGAGGCTACCAATAAAGCCGTTAGTGAATATGCTGAACTCAGATTACGGCTGGACATACATCAGAGGGTCATCTTTAACGCTGAATTACCTGAATGTATACCGATAACACTATTGCTTGCCTACCTTCAGGAAAAGCAGTTGGTGAGGACTGACATTATTGACTACCTTACACGCGCAGTAGATGCAGTAAGCTGCGCTCCGATTTTTAAGGGCCCCGATAATTACAATAAGCCTTGGACGCTTGCCGAACTTCCAGACTTACCCACAGCCAAGTCCATGATTGAGATTATCCCCGGCGCTCCTTGGCATGAACCTATGGATGAGGACGTGTATATAGCTAACGCGCTTTTTGCACAATGGCGCGAAGAGATGCGCGATATAGCAGCTTATCTGGAGAAAAGTCTGGGCGAGTCTGTGTATTATTTCTGCGACCCAAATTCCGACATCGACGACGACAATATCCACCGGTTTTTGGTGTTACATTGGTGCTGCACCTTTCAGCCAAAGTCGCCTTATGTGCAATTCCTGATTGAAGTGAGCGGTGCTAAAGATGTCGAAGAATTAAAAACAGCGTTGATTGACCCCAAAAGTTATTTTCACCCTTACGAAATGCACCGTGCGTTCTTTAGGTTGAAAACAGTATCTCGTTGCCTTGATTATATTTCTCCACAAACACCTAAAACTGTTGGCCTTGTA
>CAJAVP010000023.1 GCA_903945375.1 uncultured Methylococcaceae bacterium
CATGCCCGCTATCAGGCCTAAATGATCCAAGTTGTAACTGCTATAAGTAGTGTCCGCGTTCATTGTTTATCATCTAAGCCAAAGAGTTGTTTTGCGCAGTTTATATTATTTTTAACTGCAGGTGGGGGTGCGGAATGTCGGGTCATGCGGCTCTCCTCACTAAATGACGACAAAGATGATGATACCTATTGAGAGCGTCAAATTATGACGTTTGACTAACGGGTTTATCAGTGGGAATAACAGGTTGATAGTTTTGACTCATGCGTGCAGCAATATCCGCAAATTTTTGGCGAAGTGCCAAAGGCTCAATCACTTCAACCTTATCCCCAAAACCTAACAGCCACCAAGTTAATTGCTGTGTATCTGCCAGTGTAGCTGTGACTAATACTCGATTTTGATCATATTCTTCAATCGTTTGATTGGTTGACAGCGGCGTATCATAGAGATGTGCAGCGGTTTCTTTTAAAAAGAGAACTTTTAAAACCAACTGACGACCTTGACCAAAGCCCAGAAAACCATCATCAATAAAACGAGCGAGATCAAAGCCTTCAGGTCTTATAGAGGGGGCTTCTAGTTTTTCTGCAACATGGATGCGGTGCATCAATCGCAAACGAATGCTATCAAGTTCAGCAGATGCAGCGGCGATTAAATAAATCAATCCGCCACGAGAAACCATCGCCAAAGGATGCACAATACGCTCAGCGGGTTCTGTTTGTTCACGACTTTGATAGAGCAGACGCAATTGCTTATTTTCCAGCAAGGCTTGAGACACCGCCATTTGTACGTCGGTTTTAATTATTGGCACCAATAACGGTTGTGAGGCCGGAACGGAGGCGATTTTATTCGGCCATTGTTGCAGCGTATTGTCATCCATCGCCGCAATTTCTTGGTGAGCTTGTGAAAAAAATGGAGCAAGATTGTTTAATACGGAAGCGGGCATCAAGTCTGTCAAATATTGCTGTACCAACTTCAATGTTAAGGCTTCAGTAGCATTGAGAGCAGGAAAAATCCACCGCCCCACATCCCCGGTGTAATACCAACCCGCAGGTCTTGTTTCATCATCAGTGATTGGAAAAACAGTCGATAAACCGGTCATATCCCGTTCCACTGTTCGACGCGCGATGTTATAGCCATTTGCGCTGAGATGCTCAAGCATTTGAGCAATTGTGATTTTGCCAGGGGCTTGAGGGATTTTTTGTAGCATATGAAGTATTCGAAGTACTTTATCCATGATCTCTTCTCCAATGGGATGTAAGTTGATTATCAGGTCTAGTCGTTGTCATCAATTCGCGACATGAATTGTCGTCGGTATAGGTTAACATTGTCTTACATTATTTGTAATTCCATGATAAAGCGGTGGCAGACGCTTAGAGCTGAAAAATTTGATAGTGCAGAATTAGGGGACACGGTAGTTTTTACCTGTGCTAAATGGATCTATTTGACGTTAAGCCCAATATCTTTCGAGTAAAAATGGTTCGAATTACAATCCTACCTAAGAATATACAGAATTACTGCTTTAGCATTAGCAAAAATATTTTCATGTTTAAATTTGATTCGACTTAATTTGTCGCAATAGGCGTTTAGGTTATGCACCTCAATCCTTCCATCCTTTTCAGGAACGCACCATGCCTATTTCTCCCAAATCTCCACGCCATCCCGAATTTCTCCGTAGCCGTACCAGAAGCCTCAGAGCCGGTGCGATTGAACAACACAACCCTTACCAATCATTAGCTGCTGTTTATATCTTACGACTAGCATTGGGATTAAGAAATCAGCTAACAGCTAAACAGCTTCGTTCCCTATTTGAAGATGAATTAGGCATCATTACAGGATTAGCGGATGCTTATGTGCCGCACTTCAAAACCGTTGACGAGGTAAGCGACTTTTTCGAAAATCATGACGAGGATGATTTTTTACCGAAAAACATCAACAAAGACGAACTTATTCGCTATATGCGTAACCAGCTAAAACAATTGCTTGATCAAGATATGGCGGTCAATGCCCCGTTATTTAGCAATCTCAAGTTATTGTCTGAACAACTGAGTCTTAATGCGACTGAACAAGAAATATTGGTGCTTCGATTACTGGTAGATGTCTTTTCGGGATTCAAATTTTTTCTCTGTGAATATTGCGACAAATGCACGTCATCATCTACGCTGCAATACCTAAATCTGATGACGACGCGCCCCATCAACGAATTGCAAAAAGCCCTACGTCCCAGCGGACGCTTATGGCAATTGGACTGGATTCGACTTGAATCACGGGTTTGTGATCTCGAAGATAAGTTAACCTTGACGCAAAGTTTACTCGACATTCTGCTGACTGAACATGAGTCGGTACAAGCTTTATTTGGGAATTTTTTCCAAGAAGCGAAACCGAGCAGTCTTGCGTTAAACGACTATGCCTATCTTAAGCTTGACCTAAACATCATTATGACCTACCTAAAAGTCGCGCAGCAAACCAAAAAAGTTGGTGTTAATATTTTGATCTACGGTCCACCGGGGACTGGCAAAACCGAGCTGAGCAAATTGATTGCCGCAGCAATAGATACGCCACTAATTGAAATCAATCACAGTGATGAAGACGGCGATGCTATCGAAGGTAAACACCGTTTTTCCGCATACAAACTGGCACAGCTTTTTTTGGCGAAAAAGAAACGCTCCGATCTCATCTTATTTGATGAAGCAGAAGATGTATTTCCCAGCAATCAACTTTTTTCTATTATGGGAGTAAGAAATACAAGCCTTCGCGGTGATAAAGCCTGGATTAATTACCAATTGGAAAATAATCCAGTACCGATGATTTGGATTGTCAATAAAACCTCAGGTATTGATCCAGCGTATTTGCGTCGTTTCGATTACTCCTTAGAGATCGACAAAATGCCTTTAGCGGTACGCCGTCGTCTGGTTCAAAAATACACCAAAAATCTGGAGGTAGAACCCTCTTGGCGTGAGCAACTCGCCAATCATGGTGAAATTACGCCGGCTCAAATTGCCAAAGCCGCAGCGATGGTTAATGCTTGTCAGGGCACCAAACTGGGTGATCAAAAAATGATGGAGCAGATTTTGAATGCGAGCAGTCGATTGTTGAAACAAAAATCCCTCACTAACAAATCCCCCATCTGGACTGGATATGATTTAGCTTATGTTAATACGCACAGCGAAGTGCCTTTAGCCGACCTGATTGCTGGATTGCAGCGTAATCCTAAGGCAAGTCTCTGTTTTTATGGTTGGCCTGGAACGGGCAAAACCGCACTAGGTCGACATATCAGTGAACAACTCGGTTTGCCACTGATGGTCAAAAAAGCATCTGACTTGTTAGGCATGTATGTGGGTCAAAGTGAAAAAAATATTGCTCGTATGTTTCGTGATGCAAAAAATCAAGGCTGTATCTTACTATTGGACGAAGCAGATAGTCTGCTGAGTGATCGTCGGGATGCTCATCATCGCTGGGAAGTTAGTCAAGTGAATGAAATGCTCACCCAAATGGAGCAATTTAACGGTATCTTTATCTGCACCACCAATCTGTTTGAGAAATTGGATGCAGCCTCATTGCGTCGCTTTGATTTCAAAATCCGATTTGACTATTTAACGCCTGAACAACGCTGGAGTTTGTTTGAACAAGAAGTCACCCGATTAGGCGGCTATTTGCCAAACTCCGGCTCAGAAATTGCCAAGTTACAGCGACAAATTCAATCGCTTACCCAACTAACCCCGGGTGATTTTGCCGTAGTTAATCGGCGGCAATCGGTATTAGGCGTAAAACCAGAACCCGAACAGGTTATAAAGGTCTTAACGCAAGAGTGTAAAGCGAAAGGTGAAAAATTTGCACAGATTGGTTTTGTGCAATAGTATTCTACCGCTTAAATTGAGTTGAACGGGTTGGCGCAAGTGTGTCACCCGATCTAACTAATTCACGACGAAATCGTTTGGCAGACAAAAGCCGTTTAAAATCATTGCTTATTTGCATAATCCGGTATTTCAGCGTGGTTACTCGTTAATGTAACCGTTTAGTGCGCAGTTCAGTCTATTCTGCTGTTTTATTTTTAATAGCTAAAGCGATTGAACTCCAACAAAAGCGGACTAATACCATCTGAAAACGTTGTAAAGGCTAAAGCACGCGGCTAAACGGTTACCTCGTTGTAATATCAAAACACCCTATAGAATATATTCCCGCAGCTAAAAATTTACTGTCAGCCATAACCAATAAACAAGCATCTTTTCATTTAGCTAACCGATTACCAAAATACAATTGCTCCGCTAATACACCGATTTCTTTTCTCATCACTAAGCGTTCCAGCCAATGTGTTGGAATGCCGGTTTCACCATAATAAGCACCGGCTAATTGTCCACAAATTGCGGCGGTTGTGTCGGTATCATCGCCTAAATTAGTCGCTTGTAAAATAGCCTCTTCAAAGCTATCGGTATTTAAAAAACACCATAATGCCGCTTCTAAACTTTCGACGACATAGCCTGAACCTCGGATATTATCGATGGATTTGGTTTTATAGTTTCCTTTTGCAATAGCGCTAATACTTAGGGAGCTTAGATCGGAAAATTCGTGTGCCCAAAGGATTTGTTCTTTATCGCCACCTGATAATGCCATGAATAATTGTGCGCCAAATAATTGACTGGCGGCGATACATTCTGCGGCACCGTGTGTTGTTCTTGCGCTTTCTCCAGCAAAGAACATCAACTCGCTTGGGTTAGCAAAAAAGAATAAGGGGATTGGGGCTAGGCGCATCAAACACCCATTGCCCGCTGAGTCTTTATCGGTTGAGCCGCTAAATGGATCACCGGTTTGTTGAAAATGTCTTAAGGCGCGATGGGTTGCGTTACCAATATCAAAACAGCAACCGTTGCTGCTGAGATAACCGGCATCTTTCCATTGGCAATAACGGCGCATTTGATCTTCAGGATCAAATTGTCCCATTTCAATTAAACTGGTCGCCAGACACAACGCCATCGAAGTGTCATCTGTCCATTCTCCCGCATTAAGGTCAAATGGACCGCCTCCGGTCATGTCGGTGACGGGTGGGAATGTCCCGCGTGGACAAAATTCAACGGTTGTACCGACCGCATCACCGCTGGCTAATCCCAAAAGACAACCGCGAAAGCGGTTGATAAGCTGTTCATGTGTTTGAGTTATCATGTTTATTGGTCACTGTCATTAAGTTGTGTTGGAGTCTAAGTGCTGGTGAGCTATTGAAATGCTAATTGAGAGCTAAAAACTTACAGTAACTTCGTTAGGAATAGCGTTTGATTCGGATGGTCTGGTCATGACAATTTTCCGGTACGGTTGCTTTTTGGCGTTAGATTATACTTGATGAGACTTATCTATGCGTAAAATAAGCGTATTATCTATGCAAAAATAATGCCTTTTACCTATACGGAAATTACATGGCAACAGATAAAGAAACAGTTCGTCTTAGTTTGTCCTTATCGCCTGAACTGAATGAACGGCTGGAGCAACTCGCCTCTGCTGGATGCACGACAAAGACCGAAGTTCTACGTAAAGCCATTGCGCTATATGATGTAGTCGCTGAGGCTAAGACGGAGAAAAAACGTTTTGGCATCCTTGACCAGAACAAAAACTTACTGACGGAGATCGTAGGCATCTGATGAGTGAGCTAGACATGGGCGGCTGGGATTGTTAGCGCGATTGCATCCGGTTTAGTCGGCTTTCTTGTCGCAAGGGATAAAATAATCTGCAAACTACTTAATTAAGTTGTACCACGGCACAAAAACAACCATCCTCAGTTTCCTAAGGGCGGTTTGGTTAAGCAGATATCAAGGTATTGTGAACGATAGGGTGGGCAAACAGCTTTTCGTTTTCGCACCCGTTGCCTGACTGCTACACGCTATCCACGGGATGTTGAAACACAACAAACCTTTCGACAACACCTGTTTTAACGTGCACTGCGACTATTGGCAACTTGCCTATACGTTATTCCATGCTCGCTCCTTAGCTAGCGTCGTTTGGATAGGCTTTGCTGAAGGTCTCAATCACTTCCCGCACGATTTTACGTTGTGGGGCGGGTAGGTTTAAATAGCGTTCTATGGCCTCCCGTTCCTGAAAATCCAAGCCTTCTTCCCATTGCTGGCGTTTCGCGCGTATCGATTCGGCGGCTTCTGCGCCAAAGCGTAGCGCGTGAGGTTCTACTTTTAACCATTCTGCCAAGACTTGTAGTTTTTCTTGTGAAGGGATGGCTTCGCCGCGTAGCCAGCGTCGTACGGCTTGCACAGTAACCGATCTTCCCCAATAGCGGGTGTTAAATTCTCGCTCCAATACCGTTGGACGCACGGAATAACCGGCGTTCTCAATAGCTTTGCGTAATCGTTGACTAAATTCTGTTTTCTCATCCATGAACAGAAAGTTAAGTTTTAAAACAATTTTATAACAACAAATTGTTCATTTTGATATAAACTTTCTGTTCACTTTTCTTATGAACAATTTGTTGTTTATTAAATGAATAGATAATTATGGCAAAGACATTACTTGAACAACTCCCCGATATTGTTGCTAAAGGGCGGCAAGTGGCTGAAAAAATTCTGGAAAACATCGAAGGACGCCATCGGATTGGCTTACAAACCCGTGAATGGGTATTGCCTGCCAAAGATAGCGCACAAAATGACCTGCTTAAGCAAACCGTCGGTACGAATGTAGCTGCACACGCATTATCTAACGACGAATTACTACAAAACCGTCTGATTTACGGAGATAACTTGTTGGTTATGGCGGCATTGCTAGCAGGCGATGACACCACGCCTTCGTTACGCGGCAAAGTTGATCTAATTTATATTGATCCGCCGTTTGACTCCAAAGCCGATTACCGCACTAAAGTCACGCTGCCCGGCGTGGAGTTGGAACAAAAACCCACCGTCATTGAACAATTTGCCTATTCCGACACTTGGGCAGACGGCACCGCCTCGTATCTGGCAATGATTACGCCGCGTTTGATTTTAATGCGCGAATTATTGAGCGATAGCGGCTCGATTTATGTGCATCTGGATTGGCACGTTGGGCATTATGTGAAGTTGGTTTTGGATGAGGTGTTTGGGAAGGATAATTTTTGTAATCAAGTCATTTGGAAAAGATCTACATCCATAGGGGCAAAATCAAAATCAAAAATGATGGCCAGAAATTGTGACTATATTTTTTTCTATGCTAAAAACTATGAAAAAATTTTTTACAACCCCACATTCAAAACTTACACTCAAGATTACGTAGATACTTATTTCAAATACACGGATGCTAATGGTCGAAAATATCGATTGCAATCTCTTGGTGATTACACTGAAGAATCCAGACAAAAATTCCGTGATGCAGGTCGAATTTATGTCAGTAAAAACGGTAAAGAAGCATTGCTTCAATACCTAGATGAGTCCAAAGGGGTTGTATTAGACGACTTATGGGATGATGTTCGCGGCATACAGTTTCAAGCATTTCAACAACAGGCATCTTCTGAAAAAGTCAATTATACAACCCAAAAGCCAGAAAAATTATTAGATCGTATCATTGAAATATCTTGCCCTAATGATGGACTGGTTATTGACTTCTTCGGCGGTTCAGGCACAACCGCCGCTGTCGCCGAAAAGCTCGGCAGAAAATGGATAACCTCTGATTTAGGCAAACCGGCCTGTATGGTCATGCGTAAACGCCTGATCGACCAGAACGCCAAGCCGTTTTTATATCAAGCTATTGGCGATTATCAAGTGGAAGCTGCCAAATCCACGCTGGGACGTA
>CAJAVP010000024.1 GCA_903945375.1 uncultured Methylococcaceae bacterium
AGCTGGGAGCATCTGCTCGATTTTATGTTGGAGGGCTGGTCTCATAATCCGAAAAACTCAATTGTCCGACCCCGAAAGCCGGAAATAGGATAGCTTGGGGTCATAATGAGAATTGCTGGCTCTGCCTGCAAGTCAATACGTTCAGCACCAACAGTAGGACTTTAGACGGAGCATGCACTCCATTCATTAGTAGTTACGCTCATTATGACGGGAACAATGGCTTGATTAGTAGACTCTGCTGGAGTCAAAAACCATGATTTTGCTTCCGAATACACCTCTTTTACAGCCTCTGAAGCGATTGGGTGTGATGACCATGATGACCCCTAAATGTAAATTAAGTGTGTTATTGTCTATTATTTACACGGTGGAATGCGGGATTGCAGGTAGGTTATGACTGTGTGAATAAAACTATACTTTATGAGACTACTAGATTGAGTGGTTAATAGCGGAAGCAATAAACGCATTAAAGTTAAGTTGACTTACAGAAATTAATTGTGCTGGATAACTTACTGTATCAAAATACCCACGCACATGCTCGGAGCTTATTAGAATTCATAAACTTGGCTCATCATCTTGCTGTTGATTCATCTTTCCTCAAACCATTACAACTAATAAATGATTGATACAGAAAAATTATTAAAAGAAACCTACCCTAAGTTTGAACTGTTCAGTAAAAATAAATTGGTTTTAAATCTCTTAAAGAAGCTACTACATGAAGATGATTGTAATAACGTAATTCGTGAAAACCAGCATTTGGATGATTATGCCTTTCTTGACAAGTTGCTTCATGACTTAAACTTCAGCTACAAAATTAGCGCTGGCTCCCTCGAAAATATACCGCCGGTAGGTCGACTATTAATTATCGCCAATCATCCGATCGGTACACTGGACGGCTTAGCGCTTGTACAGCTTATACGCTCGATTCGCCCGGATGTGCGCATCGTAGCAAATCATCTGCTATTGAACGTGGAGCCTTTGCAATCTGTGTTTCTCCCTGTTGAGGTGCTATCAGACAAGAAAAATCTGAAAGACAGTTATAAAGCCATGATGGGAGCTTTAAGAAATGAGGAAGCTCTCATTATTTTCCCTGCAGGTGAAGTGTCCCGTATAACACCTATTGGCATTCGTGATGGTGAATGGCAGACCGGATTCATCAGGCTGGCAAAAAAAAACTGCTGTACTATTTTACCTATTCACATAAAAGCCAAGAACTCTGTCACATTCTACACCTTGTCAATGCTTTACAAACCGCTTGCCACCATGTTGTTGTTTAAGGAAATGTTTAACAAAAACAATCAAAAAATAGAATTTAAGATAGGCTCTCCTATTCCCCATACCATAATTTCAGACAGTGCAGAAACTCACAAACAACTCAGTCAGCGTATTCGTAAACATGTCCTGCATATAGGCAAGAACAAAGCCCCCTTATTATTTAATTAATGCTACGCAGATAATTACAAACCGATAACTTATGTCGAAAAATAACACGATACGTTGTTCAGTAGTAAAACCAACATGATTGACGCATTGATCAGCGGAAAGTGAGTTAAAGCCCCCTCACTACGGACTGGGCAATCTGGAAATCAGTTTGCACAGTTCATGTCAGCGATGATGAACCGATTGTAGTCAGTGGACTTGCCTTTGGTGATGTCGCAAAAAAGATTGTCTTGCAAAGACGGGTGATCCTTTATCTGTTGTGGGTTCATTGAAGCCTACGGAATGGGAGGATAAGTAGGAAAACATAAGTTTTTGTCTATTCAGCCCCCTCTAAAATTATTGCGATTAAGCCGTCATTCCAACAGGGATTCGCTATCGCGCACTAGCGAGTTGCTCGAGTGGTAGATCGCGAAAGCGAATCCCTGCCGAGATGACGTTAGCTCATTTATTTAGCAGCGTCGGGTGCATAAGCGTTAGCGCCTAAGCACCTGACAAGGGTTGTTAGTAAATGACGCTAATGCTTATGCACCCGACGCTAGCTTTCTCCGGTTTGACCGAGAATGTCAATATAATTTCCGCCAACGCCTGTTTCTTCCACAGATTAATCTGCGTAGCATGGATGCTATATTCCGATGTCAATTCATTGATGGTTTTCTGTTACTTGATAGCCTTAATTACTACTTTCGTCTTAAATTCTGTTGTATTCTTTTTTCGTACAACCTCCATATTTTCTCACTTTTTTATAATTCTTTCTATCTTAAGTCGTGGCCTAAAATATGGGAGGAGAATCATAACCTTTAGCTTACTTGCTACTTTTTTAAACTTAAAAACTTGAGCATCGAGTATAATGGTTTCCGATTTATAGGTGGCATATCAGAAATCATTTGATCTATCTTTAGGGACTTAATTTAGAGCTTGAACGTACCGCCGCTGCTATAAATGACGTGATAGATTGTGTGGTTTATTAAAGAACGTAATCTGCTATTTCGAGCTAATTTTTGTGACAGGATTGTAATAACAACACGTAATGCTATGTAAAATATTTTTTGCCAAATTAGCAGTAGGTTGGATTCTTCTTATAGTGTCAGTATCCGTTTTTGCTGAAGATCCACTTAGGTTTGGTGTGCTTATCGTGCGACCTAAAGAACAAATCAGTGCGGAATGGCAATCACTGGCCACCTATTTAGAAACTGTGATGGGTCGTCAGATTGAGCTGAAACTTTATGGTTATCCAGAGCTAGATGTAGCGGTAACGAGAAAGGAAGTGGATGTGGTGTTAACTAATCCAGGACATTACATTTTACTTAGGCATCGCGATAAATTATCAGCACCACTGGTGACTCAAACGTCAGTAGACGACAAGCATAAACTTGCAAATTTCGGGGGAGTCATTTTTACGCTTAACGTAAACACTCAAATCAATTCTCTGGGTGATCTTACCGGTAAACGAATTGCTGCTGTCACCATCAATTCATTAGGTGGTTATCAGATGCAAGCTTTTGAGTTATTTGAGGCTGGTATACCCTTGCCGGATCAAAAAAATCTATTATTCACTGGAATGCCCCATGACCTTGTTGTGAACGCAGTACTTGATGGTCGTGCAGACGTAGGATTTGTTCGTTCCGGCATACTTGAAACAATGGTTCGAGAGGGTAAACTCGACATAGCTCGTATCAAGGTGATACACAATGAAAGTGTACTGGATTTTCCTTATATGATCTCCACGTCATTGTATCCAGAATGGCCCGTGGCAGTCATGCCTCTGCTTGATGAAGAGATAGCTAAGCGTTTGGCTATCGCTTTACTTTCCTTGCCATCTGACAGTGATGTGGCTCGTTCTCTGAAAACGCACGGTTTTACAATACCCTCAGACTATAGTCGTGTAGAAGATGTATTGCGACAATTGCGGATGCCTCCTTTTGATTATGCCCCCACTTTTACTATTGCCGACCTATGGGACAAATATGAAGGCTGGATTTCATTCCTAGGTGTATTAGGGCTGCTGTTAACAGGAACAACCGCCTCTTTAGTACGTCAGAATCATCGCATACATCAGATGATGCATTACAACCGCAGCCTGATAGAAGCAAGCCTCGATCCATTGGTTACGATTAACAAAGAGGGAAAAATCATGGATTTAAACAACGCGACTATCTTTGCAACAGGCTGGTCGCGGGAAGCATTGCAAGACAGTGATTTTTCGGATTACTTTGTCAATCCACAAGCGGCTCGCGCTGGATATCAAAAGGTTTTCAACGATGGCTCTATAAGCGACTACCCATTAACCATCCGGCATCGAGATGGTCATTTCACTGATGTACTTTACAATGCAACGGTGTATCGAAACGCCACGGGGCAAATTGAAGGCGTGTTTGCCACAGCTCGTGATATTACGAAGCAAAAGCGCTATGAGGAAGCACTCCGAGACCACGGGGAGCGGTTGTCATTAGCGACTATCCACAATGGCGTTGGTATATGGGATTGGAATCTAATCACCCAAGAATTGATATGGGATGATTCGATGTATGAGCTTTACCATAGATGTCGTGACAATTTTTCTGGCACAGGAGATGCGTGGAGAGAGTCTGTGCATCCAGAAGACCTTGATCGAGGAAACCGAGAAGTTGAGGCGGCAGTGTCCGGTGAAAAAACTTTCGATACAGAATTTCGTGTCTGTTGGCCAACAGGCGAAGTTCGTCATATCAAAGCTGCTGCAAAGGTGTTTTTTGACGAACAGGGAATCGCAACACGAATGCTCGGTATAAATGTTGACATTACTGAACATAAAAAAACTGAAGTTGAACTTCGCATCGCGGCGACTGCTTTTGAATCTCAAGAAGGCATCATGATAACCGATGCCAAAAACAATATTCTCCGTGTTAATACTGCCTTCACTTGCATTACCGGTTACACAGCCGCAGAGCTTATAGGCAAAAATCCTCGCATACTCCAATCGAAACAACACGATAAAAACTTTTATGCCGCTATGTGGGAGAGTATCAATCGCACGGGTGCTTGGCAGGGTGAAATATGGAACCAACGTAAGAGTGGTGAAATCTATCCCGAGCAGTTGGGTATTACTGCTGTAAAGGATCAACATGGCATCATTTCTAATTATGTTGCTACGCTCAGCGATATTACCTTACGCAAAGAAGCGGTTGAAAAAATTGAATCCCTCGCTTTTTACGATCCACTGACTGGATTGCCTAATAGAAGATTGCTCCAAGATCGTTTAAAGCCGGCATTGGCGGCAAGCCATCGTAACGGACACCAAGGTGCGTTGCTATTTATTGATATGGATAATTTCAAAACGCTAAACGATACCCTTGGTCATGACATGGGCGACTTATTATTACAACACGTTGCACAGCGTCTTGAATCATGTGTTCGTGAAGGCGATACCGTAGCTCGTCTGGGCGGCGATGAATTTGTTATTATGCTAGAAGATTTGAGTGATAAAACCCTTGAGGCAGCAACTCAAACCAAAGCTATTGGCAATAAAATTTTGACAGCACTCAATCAAAATTATCTACTTGCAGGACATGATTACCACAGCACATCGAGTATTGGTGCCACTTTATTTATCGGTCAAAAAAAATCGCTTGAAGAACTGTTAAAGCAGGCAGATATTGCCATGTATCACGCCAAAGCACTGGGTCGTAATACGCTGTGCTTTTTCGATCCGCAAATGCAAATTACCATCAATACTCGCGCTGCACTGGAAGATGACTTACGCCAAGCACTGGCTAGCAATCAATTAGTACTCTATTACCAACCGCAAGTTAACCATAACCGACAGATCATTGGTGCAGAAGTGCTTATTCGCTGGCAACATCCGTTACGTGGATTAGTATCGCCAACTGACTTTATCCCGCTGGCTGAGGAAACTCTTTTGATTCTACCCATTGGACAATGGGTGCTCAATAGGGCGTGTGCACAGATCAAAATCTGGGAAGCCAGTGCGTATACTCAAAATTTTCAACTGGCCGTTAATGTCAGCTCTCGCCAGTTTTCTCAGCCAGATTTTGTAGCGCAGGTGAGTCAGATTATCAATCAGCACGCGATTAACCCTAACAGGCTTAAACTGGAACTTACTGAAAGTTTAGTGCTTGACAATATTGACGATACCATTTGCAAATTGAATGTACTCCGAAACATCGGCGTTCGATTTTCTATAGATGATTTTGGTACAGGGTATTCGTCACTTTCCAGCTTAAAAAAATTACCATTAGATCAACTAAAAATCGACCAAAGCTTTGTCAGCGACATTTCAACCGATCCGGATGATACCGTCATCCTAGAGACTATTATTACTATGGCTAAAAAACTACATATGGAAATTATCGCCGAAGGCGTGGAGACGGAAGCCCAATATGCTTTTTTAGAGCAGAGCGAATGTCAACTCTTTCAAGGTTATTTATTCAGCAAGCCA
The DNA here is from genome assembly GCA_903945375.1 of uncultured Methylococcaceae bacterium. Classification (GTDB taxonomy): domain Bacteria; phylum Pseudomonadota; class Gammaproteobacteria; order Methylococcales; family Methylomonadaceae; genus Methylovulum. Next base: position 5,870 of record CAJAVP010000024.1, read on the forward strand.
GTACCTATTGAGCAATTTGAGGCACTACTTGGAAAAGTCTTAGTGACTCATAACCTCAACTTAAACTAACACTATTTTGGATGACCTCATGAACAGACTACATTCCCTTAAGCTTTCTTCTCGCTTTACGCTGTTGATTGCGGCATTTACATTAGGTCTTCTCGTTTATGGAGGTTTGTCGTTTAAAGCATTGGATGAGCTTAAAATCAATGGTCATCTCTATCAACGGATAGTTTTAGGTAAAGACCTGATTGCCGACATTTTGCCACCACCCGAATATATCATTGAGTCTTATCTAGTCACAATGCAACTAATCAATGAAGTGGATAGTAATGAAAAAAACAAAAAGATTGAACAACTTAAACGTCTAAAAGATGACTATGAAAAACGTCATACGTTTTGGCTTCAGCAAAACTTAGGCTCTGATCTGAAGCTGGCTTTTCTCGAACAAGCTCACGCACCAGCAATGGACTTCTATGAGACAGTTTTTCAAAACGTCATACCAGCCATACAAAAATCTGATCGCGATACTTTAAATGACAATACACTCAATATAATCTTACCACACGTTAAGTCGGCTTATGAGGCTCATCGAAAAGCGATTGATAAAGCGATTCCACTTATTGAGCAGCACAATAAAACAGATGAGATTTTCGCTGAACAACGTATACGTTCTGTCACGATACTATTGTTGATGGTTTTGATTGTTACCCTGAGTTTGGGCATATTACTTGGTGTTGTCATTACATACGGGGTACTCAGGCAGTTCGGCGGAGAACCAGCTTATACCTGTGCCGTAGTGAAAAGATTTGCCAAGGGTGATTTTTCTGAGGCACTGATTCTCAAGACTGGAGATAAATCCAGCTTGATCTATCATCTGAACAAAATGCAAAAAATAATAAACACATTTATCGTAGCACATAATATCGTCGCTAAAGCACATGCCGAGGGCATGATCAGCGAATTGATTTGGGCAGATAAATTCCCAGGTAGTTTTGGTCAAATGGCACATGAAATCAATGATGTGGTCGGTGTCCATGTTACGGTCAATAAACAGATAGTCGAAGTGATAAGTCAGTATGCCAAAGGAGATTTTTCCAGAGACATTGATCGCTTTCCAGGTGAAAATGCAGAAATAACCCAATCCATTGATAAGGTTAAACAGGCACTAACGGATATTAGTGACGAAATTAGTCGACTCAGTATGACAACCGCACTTGGTGATTTTTCAAAACGCGGTAATGACACAGAATTTGAGTATGTTTTCAGGGATATTATCGTTGATATTAATAGGCTGATTCAAACCTGTGATACCGGCTTCAGCGATATTGAACGGGTTGCCGAGGCTATGGCTAAAGGCGACTTAACTCAAAACATTAGCAACGATTATCCCGGTACTTTTGGAATAGTCAGTCGCAGTGTAAACAGCACCGTTGGTAATCTTAGAGCGTTAGTTAGTGACATCAGGATTGCCACTGATGCCATCAATACGGCAGCTAATGAAATTGCAGCCGGTAATAATAATTTATCCCATCGCACTGAAGAGCAAGCGGCGAGTCTGGAACAAACAGCCGCCAGCATGGAAGAACTCACATCTACGGTTCAGCAAAACACCAATAATGCTAGAGAGGCAAATCGCTTGGCGAAAGGCGCTTCTGACATAGCTAATAAGGGTGTTGCTGTTGTCGGGCAAGTTGTAGCGACCATGAACTCTATCCACGAGTCTTCGAGCAAAATAGCCGACATCATTTCGGTGATAGACAGTATCGCCTTTCAAACCAATATTCTCGCATTAAACGCAGCCGTTGAAGCAGCTCGCGCCGGCGAACAGGGCAAAGGTTTTGCGGTTGTCGCAGAAGAGGTACGTAATTTGGCGCAACGTGCGGCAATGGCAGCTGGGGAAATTAAGACATTGATTAACGATTCCGAGGAAAGGGTTGAAGACGGTAGTCAATTAGTCACACAAGCTGGGCTGACGATAAAAGAAATTGTAGTAGCTATTCAACGGGTTGCTGTTGTAATGGAGCAGATTTCTTCGGCATCCGTTGAGCAAAGTTCAGGCATTTCACAGGTCAATCAAGCTATTGGTCAAATGGATGAGGTTACTCAGCAAAATGCGGCATTGGTGGAGCAAGCAGCGGCCGCCGCAGAAGCAATGGCAGAGCAAGCTCAAAATCTTTCTGGCACAGTGGCTATCTTTAAAATTGATGACTCATGCCATACTTTACTTACGCAAACTGCAATATCAGCAAAAACTAAACACCATAAAGGAAAGCCTAGCCTTACGGTCTCTGAAACGCTGCATATTCATAATGTGGTGGCTATTAGAGAAGACCTTGATAAGGCCTTACACAAACATGCCGAATGGAAAGTGAAATTTCGTAGCGCGATAACGCATCACGAGAAAATGGATGTTGCTACGATTTCAAAAGATAATTGCTGCGAATTTGGCAAATGGTTATATGGCGAGACTAAGCAGCAACTAGGTCATTTAGAAAGCTATACAGAATGCCTCGCAAAACATGCCATGTTTCACATCGAGGCAGGCAAAGTGGCGACGGCTATTAATGACAATAGATTTACTGACGCACATGCTATGTTAAGTACAGAGTCGGGTTTTGTTAGTGCGTCAAGTGCGGTCGGTGTTGCCATCATGCGTCTAAAAAAAGATGTTGAGCAGTCAAGTAATTCCGTCATCGAAACACCAAAGAAAGCGACGCGTGTCGTAGAGAGTGACTGGGAAGAGTTTTAACAACGCCCCCTTTTTTTCAAAGAGGGAGGGGAATAGTTACAAACCAACATGATTGACGCATTGATCAGTGGAAATCGAGTTAAAGCCCCCTCACTACGGACTGGGCAATCTGGAAATCAGTTTGCACAGTTCATGTCAGCGATGATGAACCGATTGTAGTCAGTGGACTTGCCTTTGGTGATGTCGCAAAAAAAATTGTCTTGCACAAGACGGGGGATTCTTTATCTGTTGTGGGTTCATTGAAGTAGGAAAACATAAGTTTTTGTAACTATTCAGCCCCCTCTAAAATTATTGCGATTAAGCCGTCATTCCAACAGGGATTCGCTATCGCGCTCTAGTGAGTGCCCGAGCGGTAGACCGCAAAAGCGAATCCCTGCCGAGATGACATTTAGCAGCGTAGGGTGCATAAGCGTTAGCGCCTAAGCACCTTATAAGGTGTGTTGGCGGATGACGTACGCGGGCTTTGAAAAATTGGACAGCATCTCGGTTAAATTTTACGCTACTCACAAACAAATATTCTATATGGAAGTAAAACAGTTCAAAAGCCAGCCGTTCCTTCAATTTGATATAAGCGTGTCCGGGTTGCGTGACTTCAACGCACTCAGAAATAAAGAAGTATCCAAACCGGAAATTACGACAATTAGCGTAGATTTGACAAAGGACATATTGCTAAATGCACTTATATGTACTATTTTGACAACCTGTTAAAAAAGGTGATTAGTTCATAATTCTCTAGCGAATGGAAATTCTCGCAATCAACGCTGTAATTTCAGCAGATTTTCAAGCAGTTTCAGCAGGTTTTCTTCAGTATTATGGTATGGATGACACAATACTCACTATCAATGAAATTACTGCCTTTATTAAGTTCAACGAACGCACGGTCTACCGCCTTGCAGCCCGTAGTAAAATCCCCCGCATTCAAAATAGGTGGTTCTCGGCGTTTCCGCAAGCAAGCCATCGAGCAATGGATTAATCAACACTCAAATCAAAGGACAGACAAGCGTGATAACTGATTACCATGCCAAGTATTACGCCTACGAACTAACCCGCCAATGTGCCGCCGATGGAGTAGACCGGTTATCCCAATCACTGTTCGATGCTACCGTTGACCTCAATCCTCATCAAATCAACGCTGCGTTATTTGCTCTTAACAATCCGCTCAACAATCACTGCATCAACATTATTAAAATAGTCAACAGCCGTAATCTGGCCTTTTTTGACGAAGAAGTGAACAAACTAGACCACTGGGCGGATGACTTAAAATTCGGACTGGAACAAAGCATTAAAGAGATAGACCAGCAAATCAAAGAAGTACGCCGCAATGCTAAAATAGCCCCCACGTTGGCAGAAAAACTGGCATTCCAAAAGCAACAGCAGGAACTGGAGCGCACCCGCAACAAACAGCGCAAAGAACTTTTTGATCGCCAAGATGAAATAGACGAACGCCGCGAAGCATTGATTGGGCAATTAGAAAGTAAATTGAATCAGCAAATAGAAGTTGAAGATTTGTTTATAATTCATTGGTCTTTATAAAATCAAGTCCTTACTCATTGGATAAATCTTAAGTTATGTCAGCCACAAATTTCAAAACTGAAAACAATACCTATCGAAAACTGATCGGCAATGGACTGACCTATCGTATTCCACGTTTTCAGCGTGATTACAGTTGGACAGATGATGAGTGGGAAGATTTATGGGTAGACATTCTAGGGACAATTCAAGAAGACGGAGAACCCGCCCATTATATGGGCTATCTGGTACTGCAATCACAAGACGAAAAAAGCTTTGATGTCATCGACGGACAACAAAGGTTGACCACGTTAACCTTGATTGTGTTGTCCGCGCTAAAGAATCTTCAGCGCTTAGTTGAAGAAAAAAACCAACCAGAACATAACCAACAGCGCTTAGATCAAATTCGTCAGACCTACATTGGTTATCTTGATCCGGTTACCCTTATTTCACGAACAAAACTAACGCTTAACCGCAATAATGACCATTATTTTCAAACTTATCTGATTCCACTTGGGCACTTGCCACAGCGCGGGTTTCGGGCATCCGAACATAGTTTGCGCAAGGCTTTTGAGTGGTTTGACAAAAGGGTGAAGGATTATGCGAAAAAAGCCGGAGGTGATGAAGGTGTCGCCTTAGCCACATTGGTTGAAACCATGAGTGACCGTCTTTTTTTCACGGTTATCAGCGTGACTGATGAATTAAACGCCTACAAAGTCTTTGAAACCCTAAATGCGCGTGGAGTGCAGCTTTCATCTACCGATTTACTGAAAAACTATCTGTTTTCTGTATTACATCGTGAAAATGAACATCTGCATGAAATGAAAGTGTTGGAAGACCGTTGGGAGGCTATGGTGACCCGACTCGGCAGCGAGAGCTTCCCCGACTTTCTGCGTATTCACTGGATTAGTCGGCGAACCTTTGTGCGGCAATCGGAGCTTTTCAAAACCATCCGGGCGAAAGTGACAAGCCGTGAAGCCGTCTTTCAGCTTCTGCGCGACATGGAAGAAGATATGGATACTTACTTGGCGTTGACCAATCCCGAAGCTTCCCAATGGCATCCTGATTTAAAGGGATATGCCCAAAATCTGCGCATGTTCAGCGTCAGACAACCTTTTCCCTTGCTTTTCGCTGCTCACCGGAAACTATCGGACACTGATTTTGCGAGCTTATTAAGAAGTTGCGTCATTATCTCATTTCGCTACAACGTGATTGGCAGCCAACCTACCAATGAACAAGAGCGTGTTTATTACGCAGTTGCACAAAAAATTGCCAACAGTGAAATCATGACAGCCAACGCCGCCCTCGAAGGGTTGAAAACAGTTTATCCAAACGATGACGCGTTTAAAGTCGCTTTTGCGGAAAAAACCATTCGTACGACAAACTCCAGAAATTTGCGTATCGTTCGTTATCTTCTCTGCGCATTGGAAAAGCAAACCAGTGGTCATGATTACGACTTTGAGAGCGATAGTTTCAATGTTGAGCATGTCTTACCACAAAACCCTGAACATAATTGGGACGCCTTTACCGATGAAGAAGCAGACGCACTGGTTTATAGATTGGGCAATATGACGTTGCTTGCCAAAAAAACCAATAAGAACTTGGGCAATGACGGATTTGCCATTAAAAAACCGATACTCGCTGAAAGCCAATTTGACTTGACTAGAAAGCTAGCAGAAGAAAATGCGGATTGGACACCTGAACGCATAGCGGCTCGCCAGAAATCATTAGCCAAATTAGCCACCACTGTTTGGCGTGTTGCACAATTATCATAAAAACTAGATAGGTAAAGATACAGGTGCGACTTGTCGCGTCTATATCCCAGCATCAGTAAAGCAATTCGCACCTAATATTGAATTTGAATTATGAGTAAAACCAAACTGGAACTGACCTGGATAGGCAAAGACAAGCGACCTAAGCTGGAGCCGAGGATATTACTGGAAAATCCGGCGTTGTCGTATCACGCCAAGCATCGGGTCAGTGATAACGACCAGTTCGATAACAAGCTGATATTCGGCGACAACCTGCTGGCGTTGAAGGCGTTGGAACAGGATTATGCGGGTAAGGTGAAGTGCGTGTTTATCGACCCGCCGTACAACACGGGCAGCGCGTTTACCCATTATGACGACGGTTTGGAACATTCCATCTGGTTGTCGCTGATGCGGGATCGGCTGGAGATTATCCGGTCTTTATTGGCGAATGACGGTTCGTTGTGGATCACCATTGATGATGCTGAAGGCCATTATTTGAAAGTTATGTGTGATGAGATTTTTGGACGCCCGAATTTCATTGGTACTGTTACATGGCAAAAAACGACAAGCGTACATAATAATGCGGTTATGTTTTCTTCTGCTACAGACATGCTATTAGTTTTAAGCAAGGATATTACAAAATTTAAAATAGGTAGAGTCCCACGTAGCGAACGAAATGTGGGAGACTATTCAAATGTAGATAATGACCCTCGTGGAGCATGGGCATCTAGTCCGTTACATGTAAGTTTAACATCCGGTCAGCGAGGCAAACAGTACGCTCAATCAGGCAAAAGCTCAGGGCTTTATCCAATAATTAGCCCGCACGGCGATGAAATTTGGCCTCCTAAGGGTAGATGCTGGGGGTATTCTATTGAAACAATCCGTAATTTTGAGTTAGATAGTTTGATATGGTGGGGTAAAGATGGCAAGAACCAGCCTCGTTTAAAGCGTTTTTTGAAAGATAATAAAGATGGTGTTGTGCCAATCACTCTGTGGTCATCTGAAGAAGTCGGGCACAATCAGGAAGCAAAAGCTGAAAATACTTTATTACTTCATGATGTTCCTGAGTTATTTTCTACACCTAAGCCTGAACGGCTTCTTAAGCGCGTTATAGAGATTTCCACTAATCCAGGTGATTTAGTCCTAGACTCTTTTGCCGGTTCCGGCACCACCGGCGCAGTCGCACACAAAATGGGCCGCAGATGGATCATGATCGAGCTGGGCGAACATTGCCATACCCATATCATCCCACGCCTGAAAAAAGTCATAGCCGGCGAAGACCCCGGCGGCATCAGCAAAGCAGTCAACTGGCAGGGTGGCGGCGGTTTTAGGTATTACAGCCTCGCGCCGTCCTTACTGGAACAAGACCGCTGGGGCAACTGGGTGGTTAAT
>CAJAVP010000025.1 GCA_903945375.1 uncultured Methylococcaceae bacterium
AGAACAAACCAGTATTGCACCATCCATCTGAGCCGCACCGGTAATCATGTTTTTTACATAGTCAGCATGACCTGGGCAATCAACGTGTGCATAGTGACGCTTTTCTGACTCGTACTCAACATGTGAGGTCGCAATGGTAATGCCACGCGCACGCTCTTCCGGCGCATTATCAATTTGATCAAAGGCCTTTACCTCGCCCCCTTGCAATTCAGCCATCACCTTTGTGAGCGCAGCAGTCAAGGTTGTCTTTCCATGATCAACGTGTCCAATCGTTCCTACGTTGACATGGGGCTTACTACGTGAAAATTTTTCTTTAGCCATCGAATTTACCTTTTATCTATCAACTTAAGTAACTGGAGCTCATAACCGGATTTGAACCGGTGACCTCTTCCTTACCAAGGAAGTGCTCTACCTACTGAGCTATATGAGCATTGCATCAGCAACGTGGAGCGGGTGATGGGAATCGAACCCACGTGATCAGCTTGGAAGGCTGGAGTTCTACCATTGAACTACACCCGCAATTTTAATATATGGTGGAGGGGGGAGGATTCGAACCTCCGAAGGCAGAGCCGGCAGATTTACAGTCTGATCCCTTTGGCCGCTCGGGAACCCCTCCTACATAGGGTAAGTCGACTATTATCTTTTATTATATTTCGACTGTCAACTTCTAAATTCTTTATTACCTACACTCATAAAGAATTAATTTTATTCTTTACTGTTTCTATATCAGCAATAACTAATTGCTCAACATAAGAAATCGCACCATCAATTGCATTATCAATTGCAATTTTACCTTCCATGGATGGTACTGATAACACGTAATTTGACACCGATTTCCCTGAAAGTGGACGACCTATCCCTATCCTCAAGCGATGAAATTCATTACCACTCAAGCTGACCATAATATCTCTCAAGCCATTATGACCAGCATGACCACCACCAGTTTTCAATTTTACAATTCCTGCATCAAAATCCAATTCATCATGCACTACCAATAGCTCCTCAGGTAAAATCTTATAAAAGCCAACCAACTTAGAGACAGAATAACCACTCCGATTCATAAATAAGCTAGGCTTTAAGAGCATTATATTAGAGCCACCCAACTGAACTCTACAAACAAAACCCTTAAACTTATCCTCAAAAAGCCAATTACCACCATATTTTGCTTGCAAAGCATCAACAAACAAAAACCCAGCATTATGCCGGGTTTTTTCATATTCAGCACCTGGATTTCCCAACCCAACTACGAGCTTAATCATGACATTACTTACGAATCTTCTTTTGCACCCTTTGAAGCAATCATCGACACAACAGGCAAATCGTGATCCTCACCTTGAGCCAATGCAATTATTTCCAAACCCTCAGGCAGCTTAATTTCTGACAAATGCAGAGTTTCACCAATATCTAAACCTGATAAATCAACTTCTATAAAGTCTGGCAAGTTATTTGGAAGACATGAAACCTCAATATCAACCATAGCATGCATTGCGACACCACTTTTTTTACCGCCAACAGAACTAGCCTCGTTAACAAAATGAAGGGGAACATGAACGCGCAATAACTCACCCATTTCCACTCTAAGAAAATCCAAATGCAAAATCTGAAACCTAGCAGGATTACGCTGAACAGCCTTTAAGATAGCTTTTTCAGTTCTACCATCAACGGTTACATCCAACACATGAGAATAAACCGCCTCATGATCTAGATGCTTAATCACTTCGTTATGATTTAACAATAACATTTGAGGCTCCTTATGCCCCCCATAGATAACTGCCGGAACCGCACCCTGACGGCGAGCCGATCTAGCCGCACCTTTCCCTGAACCAACTCGACTTTCAGCAACAAACTCAAACACGCCTGACATTTTTCTCAACCCTGTGCCTATCAAAACACCATTTAATATTTCAAAACACTACCAATTAGTCGACATAGAGCGAACTAACTGATTCGCCCGCAGATATTCGCCTTATTGTCTCAGCAAGCATCTCCGCTACCGTTAACTGCCTAATTTTCCCCGTCTCAACAGCTTCCTGACTTAAAGGAATGGTATCCGTTACAATCAACTCATCAAGAACAGAGCTATTTAAGTTTTTCATTGCAGATCCTGACAACACCGCATGCGTACAGTAAGCCACTACACGAACGGCACCATGTTTTTTCAAAGCCGCAGCCGCATGACATAAAGTTCCAGCTGTATCAACTATATCATCGATTAAAATACACGTTCTTCCATCTACATCACCGATGATATGCATAACCTCAGCAACATTAGCTTTTAATCGACGCTTGTCTATAATTGCCAAATCCGCATCATTAAGACGCTTTGCCAATGCCCTTGCTCGAACAACCCCACCAACATCTGGCGAGACAACAATCAAATCTTTATACTGCTGCCGCCAAAGATCACCGAGAAGGATAGGGGAAGCATAAACATTATCAACTGGTATATCAAAAAAACCTTGAATTTGATCTGCATGCAAGTCAACAGTCAATAACCTCCCTGCCCCTGCCTGCTCAATCATCTTAGCAACTAATTTCGCACTGATTGGCACCCGCGCAGACCTGGATCGCCTATCTTGCCTTGCATAACCGTAGTACGGCATTACCGCTGTTATTCGCGAAGCAGATGCTCTTTTTAGCGCATCAATCATCACTAATAATTCCATTAAGTTTTCGTTTGTTGGTGAACAAGTCGGTTGTATAACAAAAACATCCTTACCACGAACATTTTCTTCAATCTCAACCGCTATCTCACCATCACTGAACCTGCCCACAGCAGCCATCCCTAGGCGCATATTCAGCTTTTTTACTATACCATCAGACAAAGCCAGGTTAGCATTCCCAGAAAACACCATCAAAGAGGTGTCATTCATTCCAGCACTCCCAAATTGATTTTACTTCAGATGATAAATGGCTGGGTCGCAAGGATTCGAACCTTGGTATGCGGAGATCAAAACCCCGTGCCTTACCGCTTGGCGACGACCCAAATATTTAGAAAATTTAACACTCATTGCCCAATTCAAAAAGCAACGGTGATTCATTTACGCTTTTTGTTAGAAAAACTTCACCAATTTCAGTTATTGCTATCGATTGGAAAGCTCTAACTGCGCTTTCTTCAGAATCAAACTGCGCAAAAACACAAGCCCCAGTTCCAGTTAATTTTGCTTCTGAATACTTCGACAATTCTGCCAATGCACGCTTAACAGATGGATATTTTTGACAGACCACATCAAGACAATCATTTCTTTGTTGGCCCGCCATAAAGTCTGATATTGTGATTGATTCACTATCCCTTGTCAATTCATTAGTTGAAAAAATTTCAGCTGTATTGACATGACATTCCGGCTTAATCAACACAACCCATTGTTCTTTTGGATAAATATTAACTACTTTTTCACCTACACCCTCCGCCCACGCGGCATGTCCATAAACAAAAATAGGAACATCAGCACCTAAACGCAACCCCAATTGCATAAGCGTTTCTTTGCTTAAATTTAAGTCCCAAAGCTTATTCAATATGACTAATACAGTCGCAGCATCTGAGCTCCCTCCCCCTAATCCACCGCCCATGGGTATGTGCTTATCAATTTCTATTTTTACACCTAATGCACAGCCTGTCTCAGATTTCAAAAGATTTGCCGCCCTAACCATTAAATCGTCTTGTTCAGGAACACCAACAAGCGTATTTAATCGAGTCACTAAACCGTTATCGGAAGGATAAAAGCTTATCATGTCAGATAATTCAACAAACTGAAATACAGTTTGCAATAAGTGATAACCGTCAGGTCGCCGACCCACAATCCTCAACATTAAATTCAGCTTTGCCGGAGCAGGCCATTTACGACCCCATCCTGAATGATCATTTTGCATTACCAACATCCCATTGATCGATGATTAATTTTATTTTGTTTTGAGTATTTGAAGCGAAAATTTTCGCTGGCCTATAAGCCGCACCAACGATCTGTAACTGCTTATATTCAACAAGCCAACCCGTTTGCACAAAGCCGTTATCAGTCATTTGATACGCTTGAGAAGGTAACGGCAAACCCATTACCCAATACCGCAAAGATTGAACGGGGATTGGCACGCCGGTTTTTTCAAATAGAAAGGCCTCTACCTGATCAGAAATAAGTACCTCACCGGCACCTTTATCAATCATTATTTTATTCGGCGTCAAATCAATAGTGGTTGCCCCCTGCCCTAAAGGGCCTGACAATTTTAACCGCTCATGATCAACGTCATGATGCCATGACACAAAAATCACAGGCTGCCCAACAACAGACAACCGCCCCTCGAAAGACCATTGCCTTAGCTCAGATAACGGCAACATTTTTTCAATAGAAAAGCGATCCGTCAACTCCGTTGTCGCACAAGCAGTCAATAGCAACAACTGCACGACTATTCCAAGTTTAAGTCTTGTCACTATTGCGCCCTATCTAAAACGCGTTCCTTAAATTCAAGCAAAAACTCATCCTCAGGAGATTTTCTAAGACGCTCAAAAAGCAGTTTTTCAGCTTCTTTTTTTCTATCCAAGGTCCACAGCAGCTCGGCAAGATGAGCCGCTATCTCGTTTTCCTTCTGGATAGCATAAGCACGTTGCAAATAATCTAAGGCTTTAGGTAAATCACCTTTTTTAAACTGCAACCACCCATAACTATCCAAAATCACCGCCTCATTGGGTGACAATTGCAATGCACGCTCCAAATAACGCGCGGCATCGTCTAATCTCCCGGGTTTATTGACTAAGGTATAGCCCAGCGCATTGAGCGCCTCAGGACTGTCAGGATTCTTCTCCAAAATCTTCTTGAGATCGGCTTCTAAAACATCCAACTTGCCCAAACGTTCCGCCATTAACGCTCGCGTATAAAGCAAATCCTTTTCATCAGGCAAATCCCGCAATGCCGCAGTTAATTGATCAAATGCTTTTTGATATTGCTTTTGCAGACTTAATAATTCAGATTGCAACAGCAGGATACGTACTTTTTGAGTCGGATATTTAGATAACAATGCCGCCAAGCGTTGCTCCGCTTGTGTAAATTGCTTGGTTTTACTTAAAACAGAGATTGCCGAGACCGCCGCATCAAACGCAAAAGGCTCTTGAGTGGTTTTATCATACCAGCGCAGCGCCTCTTGTATTTCGTCGTGCTTTTCTGCCAGTTTTCCCATATAAAAACCCGCTTGAACACCCCACTCGGCATCATTGACCAACTCTTTTAAGATATCTGCCGCCTGATTGTCCTTATCCATTTGCAGGTAAATCAATGCCAAACCAAACTTACTTTCGCTATCTTTAGGTAAGGCACTGATAATGTCTCGATAGACTTGCACTGCCTCTTCGTACTGATGCCCCTTAATCAACACTTGCGCGAGTAATTTTTTTAGCTTCGGGTCTTTAGGGAACTTATTAACCGCATTTTGCAACACCAAAACAGCTCGATTAAAATCCCCAGAGAACACCGCTAACTGCGCTTGTAGCATCAAAGCCTTATCCCAATCCGGCTGTAAACGCAGTGCCTGCTGAACCTTTGCCTCCGCCTGACTTTTGTTATTCAACTGCATAGCCAGCAAAGATTGCACAAAAGGAACGACGGCTTGGTTTGGCTGATCAACAGCCAACTTATCCAAAACCTCATAAACCAATGCCGATTTATTTTCTTTCTGTAACGCCGATGCCAGCTCTAATAACGCTTTTTCAAAACCAGCAGGGTCGGTTTTGAGTAATCGCTCAACCAATTCCAGTGCCGCTGTTTTATTATCCAATCGAAATGAGGACAAGGCCGCTAATTTGAGTGCAGTAATATTGGCAGGGTCTTGGCGCAGCCAAATGGCAACTGCCTCTTCCATGCGCTTGGCATCTTTGACGTACATCGCAATCATGACCGCTCGCTCTGCAAAACGGGGATCTTTAACCCGTTTTGCGGCTTCTAAATAGCCTTCAAGCGCAATATCGTACTGACCTCTTTGCCCTGCCAATTCAGCGCTTAACAGCATAAACATCACATCGGGTGCAATGGCTGTTTTAGCTTCTTGAGCCGCACTAGACGACTTTGCGTCCGCTATTTTGGCAGGCAAGACAGGCTGTTCTGAAGACTCGTCTAATTTTACTGGCTTTTCTGGAAGACTAGAGCAGCCGTACAGAAAAACCAACGTTAACACCGGGAGCAATTTAAAAATTAACACTCACAATCCTATATATAGTGGGGCAAAAAATGGGCATAGATTAGCAGAAAAAATAACCGAGTAAGAGAGCTGATTCTGCCCAATTAGATAAAAGCTATTCTATTTATCTGAATACAGCGACATAATATACTGGTATTTTTACCAAATGCTACGGCGTCCCCCACGAATTTCGCCTCGCAACTCCTCGTTTCTTGCTATTAATCGAACTCATACATCATGACACTTATCGCCGTAGGGATTAATTACAACACCGCACCGGTCTCGATACGCGAACGCCTGTCATTCCCTGCTGACAACCTGCACACGGCACTGCGTGAACTTTGGCAAACCCAAGAAATCAACGAAGCCGCTATCTTATCGACCTGCAACCGCACCGAATTTTACTGCACATCCAGCTCATCTAATCAGCAAATATTGATTGATTGGGTGGCGCAAAACAAACAAATTAACCCCAAGGATTTCTCCCCTTATCTCTACACTTATGTTGATAGCGCTTTAATTCGTCACATGTTCCGCGTTGCCTGCGGTTTAGATTCCATGATTTTAGGCGAGCCGCAAATTTTAGGGCAAATGAAAACCGCTTACCAAGCCGCCTGTGATGCCGGAACATTAGGCAAAAAACTGGGCAAATTATTTCAACATACCTTTTCAGCAGCCAAAAAAGTTCGTACCGACACCGCCATTGGCTCTAGTCCAGTCTCGGTCGCCTTTGCTGCTGTCCAACTAGCGCAGCAGATTTTTGACAAACTCAGCGAGCAAACCGCGCTATTAATCGGTGCCGGCGAAACCATTGAGCTGACCGCACGGCATCTGACCCAACAAGGCATTGGTCGTATCATCATTGCCAATCGCACTTACGATAAAGCGCACACGCTCGCCGCCCAATTTAACGGCTATGCGATTGATTTATCAGAACTCCCCGTACACCTTGCCGAAGCGGATATTGTCATCTCATCGACCGCCAGCCCGCTGCCTATTTTGGGAAAAGGTCGGGTTGAAAGTGCCTTAAAAAAACGCAAACACAAACCGATGTTCATGGTCGATCTCGCTGTGCCCCGCGATATTGAAGCGGAAGTTGAACAACTACGGGATGTCTATCTTTACACCGTCGATGATTTACAGCAAACCATCGATCAAAACATGAATTCACGTCGCCAAGCCGCCGAGCAAGCGGAAGAAATCATTGATACCCAAGTCGACCATTTTTTAACTTGGCTACGCGCCCAAAGCGCACAAGCCACGATTAGAGACTATCGCCTCTCGGCAGAACAATCACGCGATGAGGCGCTACAAAAAGCCCTAGCGTCATTGAAAAATGGCATCCATCCAGAAGACGCACTGAATCGACTGGCACACTCCCTCACCAATAAACTTATCCACACGCCCAGCACCCAAATCAGAGCCGCCGCCGAAAACGAACGCCATGATTTGATTAGTGCAGCACGTGAAATTTTTAAACTTAATAACGTCCAATGAAACTATCCATACAACGTCGACTAGAAAGCCTCTGCGAACGCTACGATGAAATAGCTGCCCTGCTTTCAGAGCCCGAAATACAAAACAACCAAAATCGATTCCGCGCTTTAAGCCAAGAATATGCCCAAATCAACCCGCTAGTAGACTGTTACAAACGTTACGAGCAAGCGCAAGCCTTGCTTCAATCCGCCCAAGAAATGGCAACCGATAGCGACCCTGACTTACGAGAACTCGCCAAAGAAGAGATTGATGAGGCAGAACAGTTAATTGAAGCCTTAGACCATGAATTGCATATCTTACTGTTGCCCAAAGACCCTAATGACAACCGCAATATTTTCCTAGAAATACGTGCCGGAACAGGCGGCGACGAAGCGGCAATATTCTCAGGCGACTTATCACGCATGTACCAACGTTATGCCGAGCGTAAAGGCTGGCAGACGGAGTTTATCAGTGAAAGCCCTGGCGATCATGGCGGCTATAAAGAAGTGATTTTGCGTGTCTCCGGTCGAGACGTGTATTCGCAATTAAAATTTGAATCGGGCGCACACCGTGTTCAACGTGTACCTGAAACCGAATCGCAAGGACGTATCCACACCTCGGCGTGCACTGTCGCCATCATGCCTGAAGTCGACGAAGTCGATGCGATTGACATCAATCCCGCTGATTTAAAAGTCGACACCTACCGCTCATCCGGTGCCGGTGGTCAGCATGTCAATAAAACCGAGTCCGCAATCCGTATCACGCATATTCCTTCGGGAGTTGTGGTTGAATGCCAAGATGAACGCTCACAACACAAAAACCGCGCTCGTGCCATGTCCTTATTGGCCTCGCGATTGTTGTCCGCTGAGCAGGAAAAACACCACGCCGAACAATCAGCTACCCGCAAATTACAAGTCGGCAGCGGTGACCGCTCAGAACGTATCCGCACCTATAACTACCCACAAGGCCGCTTAACCGATCACCGCATCAACCTGACGCTATATAAACTAGAAGACATTATGCAAGGCGGTTTAGAGCAAGTCATACAACCTTTAATCAGCGAACATCAGGCAGAATTACTCACCCAATTAGGTGATGATTAATCCATATGCACAGCATCCGTACCACCCTTAATGCCGCTGTTGCAAGCTTAAACTTAAGTTCCAGCTCGCCGTTGTTGGATGCTGAAATTTTGTTATGCCAGGTGCTAAATAGACCCCGCAGCTATTTACGCGCATGGCCGGATACGAAATTAAATGCCGTTCAGCTTGGCGCATTTAGCGATTTACTCAAACAGCGTCAACACGGCCATCCTATCGCCTATCTAACAGGCATCAAAGAATTCTGGTCGCGTGAGTTTATCGTCACGCCGGATGTCTTGATTCCTCGTCCGGATACCGAATGCCTGATTGAAGTCTGTCTCGCGCTGGTACAAACTCAGCCAAGATTACGGCTTATTGATTTAGGCACCGGCTCTGGTATTATCGCGATTACCTTAGCTGCTGAACGCCCTGACGCAAGCGTTTTTGCTGCGGATATCAGTGCTTCGGCACTGGCCATTGCCCAACTCAATGCACAACGGCATCACGTCAACATCCAGTTTTTTCAAAGTGATTGGTTTACAGCAATACCTGTTCAAGCGTTTGACCTCGTTGTCAGTAATCCACCTTACATCGCCAGCGATGACGATCACTTACAACAAGGTGATTTACGCTTTGAACCGCAACAGGCATTAATTGCCGCTGAACAGGGCTTACACGACATCAACCTGCTCGCCGACAAAGCACGTCATTTTTTAACGCCAAACGGGCATTTAGTTATCGAACATGGGTATAATCAAGCCGAATCGGTACAAGCCATTTTCACTCAACACCATTATCATGCGATCCAAACAATTAACGATCTGTCCGGTCAACCTCGAGTCACCTTCGGCTGTTATCCGCCTTAACTCAATCCTAGAATTGCCACTATGTCTGAACAAATTGCCATTTCCCGCAAAATAACCAATCAACTTTTACACCTTGCCCAACAATCGCCCGATCAGGAAGTCTGCGGTTTACTGGGCGGCCACCAAGGCATAGCCCGCACGTGCTATCCCATTAGCAATAGTGCCGAAACCCCGCAACAACGTTTCTTGCTAGATGCTACTGAACAAATAGCCGCCATGACCCAAATGCGTGAATGCGGCGAACAATTGTTTGCTATTTACCATTCACACCCAAATGCCGCCGCCTATCCTTCCATCCACGATCGTCAGTTAATTGGCTACGTCGATGTACTCCACTTAATCATTTCCCTAAACACCCAAGGTATTTTAGAAATGCGTGGTTTTAAAATAGATGAGAAAACAACGCAGGAAGTCCTCTTAGAACTTAGCCATGAACACCGCCATGCCAGTAATTGACATACCAACAGCTTACGGTTTTAGTGCCACCCTCATTTTAGTGTACGGCGTCAGCATGTTGATCTATGCGCGTAAAATGTCAAATCGATTCAATGGACTGAATACCTTTGCCAACGCGATACTTTTGATGGCTTTCGGAGTGGCCTTAGTTTCTTTAAGGGGACACATTCCATTCGTCATATCCCTCCTTGGCGGCAATACCTTGATTGGGTTATCCTCCTGCCTGCTTTGCCGTGCCCATTTAGAGTTCATTAACGCACCCAAACCCTCAAGAATACCCAACGCGCCCTTATTAGGCGTGTTGATCGCTCTTTTGCTCTTATTCACCTTTATCTTGCCAAATAGTGAATACCGTAGTCTCGCGCTCAGCGCATTTTATTGCTCGCAATTCTTTTCAATAGCGTTTAACGTTCAGCGACTTCAACAGCAAACAGGACAAACTCAATATAAATCACTTAGTTCCATAGCCGCTGTCATGGCTGCATTTCTCGCCCTACGTTTTATCGCTCTGCTGTTTAGCGATCAACCTCGGGACTCGCTTGCGGTCATTAACGGGCTTCCCTTCGCATCAATCGTCATCATTTTGGTTATTTATATTGCTACACTTAATCTTGCCATCATCTTGATTACCAGTGGGCAACTCATACAACAACTCTCTGATCTAGCCAACCAAGATTCGATGACCAAACTGTATAATCGACGCGGCCTAGAACATCAAATAGCCAATGGTACGCATCTCGATCACGTACTCGCCCTCATTCTCTGTGATCTCGATCATTTTAAAGCGATCAATGACCATTACGGACACCATGTCGGTGATCTCGTTCTACAAAACATTGCCAACTTACTCAAACGATCAACCCGTGTGACAGATATTTGTACCCGCTGGGGTGGTGAAGAATTTTTAATCCTCCTACCCTTAACCGAAGTCAACGCCGCCTTTAATATCGCCGAAAAAATCCGCAATGCCGTTGAACAGCTAATCATTCCTGAATACCCAGAATTGCGCCTAACCTGTAGTTTTGGTATCAGTACCAGTCACAATTCATCACTAAGCCTTGATCAAATTGCCCACCAAGCCGACATCAGTTTATATGAAGCTAAAAAACAAGGTAGGAATCGTATTTGCATTTATAATGCCAACACATTAGCTTAAACTTTCCATAACCCCCATCTACAGCTCAAGTCGATGTTACTTTCAAATCTTAAACCCCTAACCCTCGTGATCATCAGCGTATCGAGCCTAACCGCATTCAGCGCAGAACAACCGGTTGAAATCGCGCCAATCACCATCCTTGGCGAACCCATAACCAGCCCATCATTTAATGACGAGCCGGCCAGTAATAACACGATTGATCAACCTGAACTCATCGAACGCGGTATCAATGACATTAAAAATCTAAGCTCACAAATTGCCAACTTTCATTTAACCGATCACGGCATAGGCTCATTCGGCAAAATTTTCAGTTTGCGAGGTTTATCGGATACCGGAATTTTTAGTACCCCATCCGTGGTGTTTTATGTCGACGACGTTCCTTACACCAGCTCAGTCGCCACAATGGGACGCTTGTACAATATTGACAGCGTTTCGGTTTATCGCAGTGCACAGCCCGGGCGTTTTGGCAAAAACGCCTATGCTGGTGCGATAGATATCAAAAGCCAACAACCCGAAAATGCTATTGCCAGCCATTTAGCATTGGAACTGGGCAACTATAACCAGCATCAAGTCACCGCTGATAGCTCAGGCGCCTTGTTAAAAAACAAGCTGTTTTACAGTGTGAGTGGCAATTTTCAACAACGCGATGGCTTTTTGTATAACAGCTTTCTTAACACCACACCCGATGGACAAAATCTCTTCAGCGGTCGTGCAGCATTGAGCTGGCGTCCCACTGAACAATGGGATATTCGCTTAACGCTACTGAAAGAAGACTTTGATTTCGGCGCAACGCGGCTAGTACGACTCGACTCACCCGATTTTTATACCGTTCAATCAGAAATTACTGAGCAACTCAAACAACAAGCCGACACCCAAGCCTTGCGGGTGGCTTATCATTTTGACCATTACGAATTATTATCCATCAGCAGCCATCGCTTATGGCGCATGGGGCCTCGTTTAGTCGATTTAAACTTAAC
This sequence comes from uncultured Methylococcaceae bacterium, assembly GCA_903945375.1. Classification (GTDB taxonomy): domain Bacteria; phylum Pseudomonadota; class Gammaproteobacteria; order Methylococcales; family Methylomonadaceae; genus Methylovulum. Next base: position 12,173 of record CAJAVP010000025.1, read on the forward strand.
GCCTGTACCCTTGTCACGCAGTCAAAACCTCGTCAATGAAGCCTGGACACAAGAATTTCGTTTACACCCTAAAGTGCAACAAACCTGGGATTGGCAAATAGGCGCATTTTTTAGCGATGAAGCCAAACATGGCGTTATGGACTCGTTTACGCCGCTGGTTAATTACCATGTCGGTGTCCAGCAAAATACTATCAGTACTTATGCCGCCTTCGGAGAATTAGCCTATCGAGGGATTAAAGGTATTAAACCTTATATCGACTTGCGGGTGGATTATGTGGAAAATTTTATTAATGCGAGCAATCTGTTCCCAGGCAATCTGAGCTATGACCTAAAACAAAGCGATAACTCGTTTTTTGTGAGTCCCAAATGGGGTATCGATGTTGACTTGACGCCAAATAGCCTACTCTATGCCGCCAGCGGTTGGTCATTCAAACCCTCTGGCTACACAATACCCAATATCTATAGCAATTTGTCGCATTTTAACAAAGAAACCAATTGGCATAACGAACTGGGCATCAAAAGCCATTGGTTTGATCATCGCTTTCAATTGAATTTGGCGGGCTTTTACTACGCGATTGATGATTATCAAGTTGAGCGTTATTTCACACAAACAGATTATGGCATTATCAACGCACCGAAAGCCCATTCTTATGGCTTTGAAGTCGAATCACAAACTCAACTGATAAAAAACTTAACGCTAGAAACCAAGCTCGGCTACACCAAAACGCAATTTGATCGTTATAGCGACCCCATTACAGGGGTTGATTTCGCCGGTAAAAACGCACCCTTTATTCCAGACATGACGAGCCAAATTGCGTTGCAATATAAACATCACAACGGCTATTTCGCCCGTGCGGAATGGCTTGTGACGGGTAAAACATATTTCAATGAGAACAATACCCAGTTGATGCAGCAAAACAATTACGACCTCGCCAATCTGCGCGTAGGTTATGACAAAAATGGGTATAGCGCGTATCTGTTTGCCAATAATCTCGCCGACAATCATTACTACACCTATAAAGTCAGCAACCTACGCGGTGCGCCAGGCGACCCAAGATTATTCGGTATACGCTTAGGGGTCAGCTTTTAGGTCATCAAACTTTTTAAAACGCGGGCAAGATGATGCCCACGCTAACTAAAACAAACCCGTTATCTTGCCATCGTCATCAATATCAATCCGCTCAGCCGCTGGTATTTTAGGCAAACCCGGCATAGTCATCATATCGCCCGCAATGGCGACCACGAAACCTGCACCATTCGCCAAGCGGACATCCCGAATTTCGACCGTATGACCAGAGGGAGCACCTTTGATCGTGGGATTGGTGGAAAATGACATTTGCGTTTTTGCCATACAAATCGGAAAACGTCCATAGTCCGTGTTCCAAGCCGCCAGCTGGGCTTTAATCTTCGCATTCGCCGTCACCGCCGCCGCGCCATAAAGCTTGGTAGCAATCGCTTCAATTTTTTCCCACAAACTTAAGTTTTCATCGTAAACGAACGTAAAATCAGAAGGATGCGTGTCGATGATATTCACCACCGCGTTTGCCAAGCCTTCAGCACCAGCACCGCCCGCCGCCCAATGTTTAGAGACCACACAGCTTGCCCCTAAATCGGCGCACTTGGCTTGTAATAAATCGATTTCTGCCGCCGTATCAAAGGTAAAATGATTAATACAAACGACGCAAGGCAAACCATAATGTTCGGTAATATTTTGGTAATGCCGCGCTAAATTCACAAAACCGTGTTCCACGGCGAGCAAATTTTCGTGATTTAAATCCTCTCGCGCAACGCCGCCGTGAAACTTTAACGCCCTAACCGTTGCCACCAACACCACCGCAGCAGGCTTTAAGCCTGCCATGCGGCATTTGATATCCACAAATTTTTCCGCACCGAGATCCGCGCCAAAACCGGCTTCAGTAACCACATAATCCGCCAATTTTAATGCGGTCTTCGTAGCCATAACGGTATTACAGCCATGCGCGATATTGGCAAACGGCCCGCCGTGAATAATCGCCACATTATTTTCCAAGGTTTGTACGAGATTTGGCTTAATCGCATCTTTAAGCAAAGCCGCCATTGCACCCTGTGCATGTAAATCACGCGCGTAAACGGGCGTGACTTTATCTGATTTATAACCAATGACAATACGACCCAAACGCGCTTTTAAGTCAGAACGACTGGTTGCCAAACACAGAATTGCCATCACTTCCGACGCAACCACAATGTCATAACCGTCTTCACGCAAGTAACCATTCGCCACCCCTCCCATGCCGACCACAATATCGCGTAAGGCACGGTCGTTCATATCCACCACGCGCTTCCATTGAATACGCCGTGGATCAATATCCAATTCGTTACCGTGATGAATATGGTTGTCGATTAACGCCGATAATAAATTGTGCGCCACACCAATCGCATGAAAATCACCCGTAAAATGCAGGTTGATATCTTCCATAGGCACAACCTGAGCGTAACCGCCCCCAGCTGCGCCGCCTTTGACCCCAAAACACGGCCCTAACGATGGCTCACGCAAACAGATAATGGTTTTTTTGCCCAGCCGATTCATCGCATCACCCAATCCTACCGTGGTGGTGGTTTTGCCTTCACCCGCTGGCGTTGGACTGATTGCCGTGACCAAAACCAACTGACCATCCGTTTGATTATCTAGGCTTTTAACATATTCCAGTGACAATTTCGCTTTGTAATGCCCAATCGGGTCAAGATGCTCGGCGGCAATGCCATACTGCTCTTGAGCTAAGCCAATAATCGGCTGCATGTTGGCGTTTTGGGCGATTTCTATATCAGACATAGTTTTTCCTAAAAATAAATAATCAGTGGTTAGTATAATTTTGAATTTTATTTAATGAGTGCAGGAGGTAATTTCATTAAGGTATTTCCAGCACCTACATAGGGTAATAAGCCAAATATAGAAGTTTCTTCGCTATGTGTTGGTTGTGGAAATTGGAAATAAGATAAATTTTTAGCCGCTATAAAAAATAATCGCCTTCTTCTTTGTGGTGTTCCATAATCCGCCGCCATAAGTTCACGATGTTTTACAGCATAACCAATTGACTCAAAAGATTTATAAATTTCTTTTAACATATCGGCTGTTTTTACTTGAGCAAGTCCATAAACATTTTCCATAATCACAATTTCAGGTTGTAAAAATGAAATATCATCGCGTTTTATGGAAACTAATAATCTATCTATTTCTGCTGACCAAGGATATTCAATAAGTGGTAAATGCCCCATTACTTTTGCACTGTTATTTATCACACAACGCTTTATCCATTATTTTTTGAATAGCTGCTAATTTTGATTTATTAGCAGCCATCAATTTAACTCTTTATTTAACTATAAACCGGAAACCGCTTGCACAACACCGCGACCTTCTCACGCACGGCTGCCAACATGGTTTCATCTTCCATATTTTCCATCACATCGCACATTAAATGCGCCACCTCGGTCACTTCCGCTTCTTTAAAACCGCGCGTAGTTGGTGCAGGCGTACCAACCCGAATACCACTGGTGACAAAGGGAGATTGTGGATCATTTGGCACGGCATTTTTATTCACCGTAATATGGGCTCGGCCTAACGCGGCATCAGCGGCTTTACCGGTAATGCCTTTAGCCACCAGCGATACCAGCATTAAATGATTGTCTGTGCCGCCTGAGACCACATCAAAGCCACGCGCTATAAAAACCGCCGCCATAGCCTGAGCATTTTTAATCACTTGTTGCTGATAGACTTTAAACTCTGGTTCCATGGCTTCTTTGAATGCAACAGCTTTGGCAGCAATCACATGCATAGAGGGACCACCTTGAATGCCTGGAAAAATACTAGAATCGATTTTTTTCTCTAGTTCAGGATTACTGCGGCATAAAATCAAGCCACCACGCGGGCCACGCAAAGATTTATGTGTGGTACTGGTGACCGCATCTGCAAACGGCACCGGATTGGGATATAATCCCGCCGCAACCAATCCAGCGACATGCGCCATATCCACGACAAAATAAGCACCCACTTGGTCAGCAATCGCACGAAAACGTTGCCAATCCCACACTCTGGAATACGCTGAGAAACCAGCAACAATCAATTTAGGCTGATGTTCTTTAGCCAAACCTTCAACTTGATCGTAATCAATTTTGCCGCTGGATAGATCCAAGCCGTACTGAACAGCGTTATACAATTTGCCCGAAAAATTAGGTTTAGCACCGTGCGTTAAATGCCCGCCATCCGCTAAACTTAAACCTAATAGGGTATCACCAGGCTGAATCATTGCCATAAATACCGCCATGTTAGCTTGCGAACCAGAATGCGCTTGAACATTGGCATAATCCGCACCAAACAAGGCTTTAGCGCGATCAATCGCCAGTTGTTCCGCCTGATCGACAAATTCACAGCCGCCATAATAGCGTTTGCCCGGATAGCCTTCGGCGTATTTATTGGTTAATTGCGAACCTAAAGCCTCCATGACACGAGGGCTGGCGTAATTTTCTGAAGCAATCAATTCAATATGATCTTCTTGGCGGCGACGCTCTTGTTCCATTGCTTGAAACAACTCATCATCAAAGCCGGCGATGGTCATGGATTGGTTAAACATGGTTTTCTCCTTATAGAGTTTTATTAAAATGAGGATCGATTAACAGCAGCTGTAAATCAGCAACATTTGTACCGGTTGCACCGGTCATCACTAAATCGTCTGAACATTGTAACGCATGGTAAGCATCATTGTTATCCAGTGCCGCCAAAGGATTCATCCCTAAGGCTTGCATACGCCACAAACTATCGGCATCAACCAAACCGCCAGCGGCATCTGTTGGGCCATCCCGACCATCAGTGCCGGCACTCAAAAACACCCATTGCCCCGATAGTCCTTGTGATTGTGCAGCCAAGGCAAACGCCAATGCCATTTCTTGATTTCGCCCACCCAAGCCATTACCTTGCAAGGTGACGGTCGTCTCGCCACCCGCCAACAATGCCAAGGGACAATCAATACGCCGTGCCGCTTGCACAAATTGTTCTGCAACCTGCCTCGCCTCACCGCATAACTGTGTGCTGTAACACTCGGTTTGATAGGATTGTCGTTGCGCTGCAGCGATCATTGCCTGAAGACTCTGTGTATTTCCGCCAATCAAACTATGTCCAACTGTATTGAATATCGGATCATTCGCTTTGGGGGTTTCTTGCTGCAACCCCAACTGTCCTTGTTGTAAATGAAGCTGGACACTGTTTGGGACTTTATCCCAAATCCCTTTATTTTTTAATAGCTCAACCGCGTCGGCATAACACGTATCATCGGCAACCGTCGGCCCGCTGGCAATCGCGCTTAACTCATCACCCAAAACATCCGACAAAACCAGCGCATGTACGTCAGCAGGCGGCGCCAATCGCGCTAAACCACCACCTTTTAACTGCGACAGATGCTTACGAACACAATTGATTTCATTGATATTTGCACCACTTGCCAATAATAAGCGCGTGGTATCAGACTTTTCTTGCAAACTCACAGACGCAACCGGATAAGGCAATAATGCCGAACCGCCACCACTGACCAACACTAAAACCAGCTCACCGACCCGTGCCGCACGGACTCGTTCCGCAATTCGCTTGGCAGCGATTAAGCCGGCGACATCCGGCAAAGGATGTCCCGCGCCCATGACATCAAGACCAGGAATATCCTGTACATTTTCATAATTGGTAACAACTAAACCGGAATCGGTAAGCAATGACGCAGGGATAATCGCCTGTGCAGCCTCAGCCATCGCACAAGCCGCTTTGCCGAACGCAATAAGATGGATTTTTGACCAAGAGCCCGTACGCAAACAACCGTCGTTTAACCTAATGCTCAGTTGCTTGGCATCCGCACGCAAATACTGCTGCACGGCACGCGCCGGATCAGCCGCTGCTACACCCGCTTCAAAAATAGCGAGGGCTTGCAGTCTTAGCTCCGCTACGTTCGGCGTTGCCATCAGCTTGCTTTATGCCATTGTTTTGGCAAGAGCAAAAATGTTTTCAGCATCCAAAACCAGCTGACTCTCTTCAAACAACTTAGCGATGCAGGCGCGATGCAAAGCGAGCTTTAACGACCCAAAGCCAATCGCACCCCAGACAATCTTGCCATGTCGCTCTTGACCTTTATCCAACATATCCATTCCACCAATGCCCAACGGTGGCGTAGCGTTGGCATCAGCCATCAGCTCAATGGTCTTATTGTGTTGCCAATGTTCCACATCAAGCAATTTAACGCCAGCTGCACCGGTTGCTAAAACAATCTGGGCATCTTCAATAGCCGCTGCTCGCGCCTCATTATCAAACGCTTCCAGCGGCGTTAGCTCAACACCAAACCGCGCTTTCATTGCGGCACAAACACTTGCGGCACGCTCATATTGACGCGCAGTTAGCGTCACCTGAGCACCTTCTTGTGCCAGCATCGCCGCTGCACGTTGACCAACCGGCCCGGTTCCCGCCAACACCACGGCTTTTTTGCCCGCCAATGTACCGCTAGTTGCCAATTTAGCCACAGCGGCCGCCGCTGTGGTATTGCTGCCATTGCTATCTAACATAACAGACACTTGGAAACCGGAAAAAAAATGGCTTTGTACCGCCGTAAACAAGGCTTGACCGGCATTCATATCACTGCCACCGACAAAAATCGCTGTATTTTTTTTGTCCTTCGGCGCACGCGTAAAAATAGCCCCTTCGACCAGCCCACGGCAATTGTCCGGCGAGACATTCCCATAACCGATGACGTGATCTGCACCACCGTCGTAAGCAACAACCGTATCAAACACGGCAGGATAAATATCGGTATCAAATTGGAATAGTAACTTCTTCATGGCTTACCTGTTGGCTTTAAAAAATGATTTAGTGGCTATTATAGGCGATAACGGCTGAGATTCATGTGTCCGAAGCCGCTTCGGGCGCGGCAATTTCCAGCTCGGTTAAATAACAGCCTGGGTCTTCCGCCCAATAATTACCCGTCGTTTGCATAGCGCGAACTCGTGTGTTGCCATTGCAAATGGTTTGATAATAACAACGGCCACAGCGTCCTTCCAAGGGTCTGGGCTGTTGCTTGAGTCCTGCCATCAAAGGATCAGAAAGGTCAGTCCAAATTTCAGAAAATGGGCGTTGGCGAACATTGCCTAAGGAATAATGCCACCAAAACGTATCGGGATGCACATTGCCCAAATTATCAATATTGGCAACATTCACCCCCGAGGCATTGCCGCCCCATTGTTCCAGTTTGGCTTTCATAATCGCCAGTTGATCGGGATAATGCAAAGCCACCCAGTGCAAAAAATAAACCGCATCAGCATCATTATTGCCGGTCACAAATTCCCGCTCTTTGCCCGCTTTAAGCCAATCGTGAGCGGTATCAAACAACAAACTCATCGCCGCACGGGTCATTTCCTGCAAGGCATCATCTTTGCGATTTTTATTGCCGCGTCCACCGTAATTTAAATGCGATAGATAAAATTTATCGATAGCATAATCATCCATGAGCTGTAATAAAGCCGGAAAATCAGCGTAATTATCTTGCGTCAGCGTAAAGCGAATGCCCACTTTAATGCCTTTATCTAAACAAAGCTGAATACCGCGCAAGGCCTCATCAAACGAGCCTTGCATCCGGCGAAAACGGTCGTGAGTCGCAGGCATTCCATCGAGACTAACACCGACATAGTGATAATTCATGGCGGCAATCTGCTCGATAGTGTGAGCCGTAATGCGCGTGCCATTGCTGGACAACGCCAGATAAAAGCCCATGTCTTTCGCGCGTTGGGATATTTTAAAAATATCGGGATGTAATAATGGCTCGCCACCGGACAAAATCAACACCGGGACTTTAAAGGCCCGCAAATCCTCCATCACGGAAAAAATCTCTTCGGTAGTCAACTCGCCCGGAAAATCAATATCCGCCGAGGTGGTATAACAATGCTTACACGCTAAATTACAGCGTCGCAATAAATTCCAGATGACCACCGGTGCAGCGGGCTTGCGTACGGGTTTAAGCGGGGTGGGTTCGATAAGTTCGCGCAGATACTGACTGACTCTAAACATAATTAGGCTATGGCTTGGTAAGCTTCAGGGACAAAACGCGGCGAACAAATCGCCAAAAAGACTAAATCATCAGTGCCAATATTGCGGATTCGCTGTGGACATTGCTTAGGAATAATAACCACATCACCCACAGTAACAACTTGTGCGGGCAACTCTCCGACTTCAACAAGACCGGTACCCGAGAGCATCACATAACGTTCTATGATGCCCTGTAACCGATGCCATTGCGTCGTAACACCAGGTTTAACCCGCGCTCTGGCGATTGAGACATCCGGATCATCAGAGTGATTAGACAGTTCTAAAATAAAGCAGCCTTCATCAAAAAAATACTCTTTGGATTCATCCGCGTTAAGAATTTTCGACATGTTTAAATTTTTGATGAGGTAGAGTGAGTGGCGGGCAAAAGTACGTTGCCTAACTTACAGTGACATTAGGGCTTGGAAACAAGCGAAATAGAGGTTTTATCTAAGCTGATTTTATGATCTTTATACAATGCCCCAATCGCCTGCTTAAACACCTTTTTACTGACGCCAAAAGCGGCATAAATTTCTGCTGGTGGCGTTTTATCGCCCAACAACAACACGCCCCCATTCACCTGTAATTTCGCCATAATTTGCTCAGTCAAGCTTTCTACTTTGCCATAACCTGGCTCATGCAAACACAGATCAATTTTGAAATCGTCGCGAATATGCTTGATATAACCGGTTAGTGTTTGACCTGTTTGCACCGTTTGGAATAACTCATTTTGATACAGCATGCCCCAATGGCTATGGTTAATAATCGCCTTAATGCCCAAATCTGTAGTGTCGGCGATCATTAATGACACTTGTTGACCCTCTTTAAAATACACCGAGGTTTCTTCGATAAAACGATTGATTTTGGTGGTTGCCAGAATACGTCCACGCTCATCCATAAACAGCTTAACCATACAGTAGTCGCCCACTGTCAACTCATAATGCTGCTCACCAAAAGGCAGTAGCAAATCTTTGACAAGTCCCCAATCCAAAAAAGCGCCGGTATAGTTAATCGAGACCACCTTCAACCAAGCAATCTCATCCAGTTGTGCCAAAGGTGTTTTGCACGTTGCCGCCAAATGACCCTCGACATCCACATAAACAAACACATCCAGCACATCGCCCTCGCGGTAATGCGCGGGCAAGTGTTTATCCACTAGCAAGACTTTGCCGGACAAGCCATCGCTCAAATAGACTTCCGCGCCTAATTGTTTACTGACCGTTAATTGATTAATTTTGCCTATATGAATCATCGTGGATAGCTACTTTTTAACAGGTTAGGAATCAGGACAAAGCGTCAATAGGAAAATACCCTATTGCCGCCACCTTGTTTTGCCATTTTCAACGCTTTATCCGCTGCACCGATCAGCATTTTCGATAAATAATATTCTTGAAAAATAGTTTGACAGGCAACCCCCAAACTCACCGTAACTGACACATCGCCATCGCCGCTACCGGAGGGTAATAATGATTTTTCAATCCGTTGGCGAATACGCTCCGCCACCATCAGCGCCGTGTCTAGGCTCGTTTTAGGCATTAAGACTACAAATTCCATACCGGAATAACGGGCAATCAAATCATCAGGGCGGTTGTTGGTTTTGCTTATTTCAGCGGCGACCATTTGCAAACACACATCCCCCGCACCAAAGCCATGGAACTCGTTGAATGACTTAAATCGATCGATTTCTATCAAGATCAGCGACAACTGTTGCTGTTCTCGCATCGCCATTCGCCATTGCGAAGCTAACACTTCATCAAAACGGCGACGATTCGATACATGCGTCAAAGCATCAATCAATGCCAGCGATTCCAAAAGATCAGCTTGTTTTTTAAGTCGAATGTGATTATAAATTCGCGCCTTAACCACTGGAATAACAAACGGTTTGGTCACATAATCCACCGCACCCAGTTTAAGTCCCATTTCTTCATCGGAATGGGTATTTTTGGCAGTGACAAAAATCACCGCGATTTTTTGCGTATGACTATTAGCTTTCAAACACCGACAAACTTCAAAGCCATCCATGCCGGGCATCATAATATCTAAAAGAATAAGATCAGGTTGATCGCGCTCGGCAATATCTAGAGCTTCGGCACCGTTACTCGCCACTTTAAGCTGATAATCTAAACTTAAAGCCTCTGCCAGCACTTGTACATTAGTAGGTACATCATCAACGATTAATATAATCGGTTTATCACTGCTCATTAGTTTTCCTAGAATTGATAATTTAGCGCATTGTCACTCAATGCCAGCGACACCACTCCCAATCGAGCATCATGATCGTAAGGTCAAGTTACACTCATAGTCTAAACTGATCGACATAGCCACCAAGCTACCAAACCTGTGGCTTAAACTTTGCGTCATTACGAATCATCAAATGATCACCCGATTGTGAAATGACAAACAACCCCTTACGATACGCATAATGTGCAACATTATCTGGCAACACCATCGCCGCTACCGCGCCCATCACGTCTTTTTCCGCATAGCTCGGTAGCATTCTTTTAAACTTAGCTAAGGTGGTTAAATGCTGATTCACATCGTCGATACTGATGATGCTTTTACACTCAACTGCCACCACATCGCTCGTATTGACCACTAGCAAATCAATTTCAATATCTTCCCCGCCTCGACTTGCTTCTACGCCACGATGTACCTCGTGAACATCGATCTCTTGTTCACGAAACAAACGCACTGCCGCAGGTCGCACCATTCCTTCCACAAAATCACCTAAGCGATTACCCAATCGACCAATGGATTCATTGACCCGCTTGATTTCCCTGCTAGTTTCCTAAAATTTGCGGTCGGTTTCCTTCTGACTCACAAACAACTCCTTCATTAACAGGTTAGTTTCTTGAAAGAGTCTTAAAATATCGTCATAAGTTGACTGGCTAGTATTCATTGTACTCATACGCTTTAAAAAACTTACTGTTCGGCTTGAGGCTGTCGAATGGCGCTGTATCTATGGGAACGAACATCATTATTACAAGTTATTTAACTCATTCAAATAACTAAGGGCTTCATTATATTTGAAGTGCGAGGTGGCTTTGCATAATTTTTCAAAAACACGTTGTTGTTCGAGGTTTAAATTAGGTCTTATCCCGCTTAATAGTATGTCAGAGATAAAATCATTGCCTTTAAGCAAGGTCTCTAATTTAATCAAATCTTCCGTTAAGGCTTCTAAGTCAACAGTAGATGCGACTGTATGGATTTGCTTCTCAGGCTGCATCGCCAGAATTTTAATTTTTGCTTGTTCAAAAGCATGATGAAATTGCTGTAGTTCTTCGATAAATGCCGCACCGGTTTTAAGTCTATCTTCCAAAGCAACAGCGCCCTGATATAAACCCATAGCCCCTACATTCCCGGCCGCGCCTTTAATTTTATGCACCAATTCCCGCGCAAGCCCCCATTGCTCAGCCGAAATTGCCGCATCGATTTCACTTGGTAAGCTGGTAAAATCGTCAATAAAGCTTAACAACAATTGCGCCGCAAATGCCTGATCATTGCCCAGCATAGCCAATAAATGACGCAGATCGAAATCATTGGCGGGGACATCTGTACTCACGGCATCGTCCAGCTCAATCGCCACGGGGGCTGAGCTACTTTCGACATTATTGGCATTAAGCCAACGCGCCAACGTACTCAACAATTTATCCGGATTAATCGGTTTAGGAACCAAATCATTCATGCCCGCCGCCAAACATTTATCACGCTCTTCTTTAGTCACACCAGCGGTCAAGGCAATAACAGGTAGATGACGGAATTGTTCTTGCTGACGAATTAATTGTGTAGCCTTAACGCCATCCATCACCGGCATGTGCATATCCATTAAAACGGCATCATATTCCGCCTGTTGTAGACGCTCTAAAGCGACTTTGCCATTCTCTGCCACTTCAACATGAATTTTAGATAATTCCAGAAACTCTTTAACCACCTGCTGATTAATACGATTATCTTCAACCACCAAAACCCGAGTATCCTCGAGAAATTGCGGTGAATAAACAGGCTGTCGTGACGTATCAGAAACACTATCATCCAAACTCGCAACGCCCAAAATCAGCGTAAAACTGAACGTGCTACCCTGCCCCAACTCACTTTCCACACTAATCTCACTACCCATGAGATGCACCAAGTTTTGACTAATCGCCAACCCTAAGCCCGTTCCGCCAAAACGACGACTATCGGAATCATCAACTTGGCTAAAGGGTTGAAATAATTTACTCATATCATCGCTACTCATTCCGATACCGCTATCTTTAACACTGAACGAAAGCCTTACCTGCGAATGTTCCAATGCGAGCAATCGAATAGCAAAAGTCACCTCACCGTGTTCGGTAAACTTAATGGCGTTACCCAATAAATTAACTAATACTTGCTGTAAGCGAAGCTTATCGCCGACTAGCCCTCTCGGTACGTCGCCGGAGATGTCCAAAACAAAGTTTAGTTTTTTCTCAATCGATTGCTCAAAAAATAAAGTATTTAAGTGATAAATTAGTGAATCTAAATCAAACAACGCATGGTCAATGGCGAATCGTTTCGCATCTAACTTAGAAAAATCCAAAATATCATTAAGAATACCCAGCAAATCCGTTGAAGACGCGTATATCTTATCTAAATAGTCTTTAATATCGAGAGGCAGCGGTTTGTTGAGTGCTAATTGCGACAGCCCAATAATGGCATTCATTGGCGTACGAATCTCATGAGACATTTTGGCCAAAAAGTCAGATTTGGATTGCGCCAAATTTTCGGCGGCGGCTTTTGCCTTCAATAAGGCTTGTTCCGCTTGTTTGGTAACAGAAATGTCACGCATAATGGTTGACAGCACTAAGGGGTTGCCATTGGCATCGGCGTGCATTAAGACCAATTGGGAAACCGGAATCTCATGCCCATCATGATGTAATAAGACATTCTCGCCTTGCCAACAACCTTTTTCAAACACTGACGGAATACAATGATCGATAATCAGTGAATGTGCTAACTCGCTATGCACATCATTGAGGCTCAATTCGCTAATATTGGTATTCAACGACAAACCCACCATTTGCAAACCGGCTTTATTGATAAAGAGGAAATTTCCATCGATACCCACCATCGCAATAAAATCTGGCGCATCCTCGATAATTTTCAGCAGGCGATTGCGTTCTTCATTCGCCTGTTTAGTTTCGGTAATATCTTCAGCAATGCCTAAGAAACCGCTAATCTGACCCTTGCTATTCGTCATCGTGGTGACCACCAGCGAGACATCTAAATAACGTCCATCTTTACAGACATACGTCCATTCACCGGTGTCACGTCCTTTATTCAAAGCTTTTTCGGTCAAAACGTTAAAGCCACTGAGTTGATAACCCAACTCCAATGTCAAACGCTCAGCATGTATGTTGACTTCCTCATCAAGATGGAATATCAGCGGGGTTTGCTTGCCCACCATCTCGTCTTCAGTATAGCCTAACATCAACTCCGCACCTCGGTTAAAGATAGTGATTAACCCGTTGGTATCGGTGGCGATAATACTAAATTCCGTCGCCGATGACAGCACGCTCTCTAAGGCTTCTTTGGTGTGATTGGCTTGTAGCTTGGCAAAAATCTGCGAGGTAATATCGCTCACAAAGCCATGCCAAAGCACATTGCCATCAGGCTGTAACTCGGGATTTGCCATACCGGACAGCCAACGCATTCCTCTACTAGGCAAAATAGCGCGATATTCCAAATACCAAGGTTCTAAATAATGAGCGGAACGATCAATAGAATTTTTGACGCGCTCATAATCATCAGGATGCAAGCGGTCAAATAAGGTCTGTGCATTATCACAAACGTCTTCAGGTTGAAGATCGTAAATGTCACTAATACCCGCACTGCAATACGGGAGGCTCACATGACCCTCGGGAGTCAGTTTAAATTGGAATAACATACCGGGCACTTGCCGGGAAAGATTGTTTAATAAATCATAACTGCATTGCAATTGGATGCGTGTCTCCTGCATTTCGGTAATATCCGAACATGAACCAATATAACCCACAAATTCGCCATTCGGCGCGTAACGCGGTACACCATGATCGTTTAGCCAATGATAACTACCGTCTTTATGTTTCAGCCGGTAAATAACCTCGAAGGTTTGGTGATTTTCGATATGGCTATCATAAACCGCCGCACGCAGTATTTGGTCATCAGGATGCACGCCCTCCAGCCAACCGTTAAGAAGTTCTTGCTCTAAAGTGCGTCCGGTAAAATCCAGCCACATTTGATTAAACCAAATACGCTCTTTATTGACATCCATCAGCCAGATCAGCACTGGCGCGGTATCCGCCATGGTTCGGAAACGTTGTTCGGACTCTAAGAGCATCGTTTCTATTTGCTTACGTCGGGTAATATTTTCAGAGATGCTCGTATAATGCGTTACCGTACCATCAGGACGCATAACCGGCGAGATAGTCGTCAGATTGACAATAAGCTCCCCATTTTTACAGCGATTAATCACTTCTCCGCGCCAGACCTGCTTTTGTCTAAGTGTCAACCACATTTCCAAATGCGCGGCACGGGGGGTTTTTCCAGATTGTAAAAAACGGGGGTTTTCACCTAAGGTCTCTTCTCGGGTATAACCCGTTGTTTGCACAAACGCTTCGTTAACATATTCAATATTGCCATCCAAATCGGTAATCAGAACAGCATTTGGCGATTGCTCAATGGTTCTGGATAGCTTGCTTAGTGTGTTTAGTATTTGTTTTTCGGCATCAATATTTTCTACCAGAAGGGCAAAATAAGGTGATTCGGTCTGCTCATCACGCACTAAATCCCAAACCAACGACACCCAAAGCAAGCAGCCGTCTTTACGAATATATTGCTTTTCCATTTTAAAGCCAACAATTTGCCCGGCCATCGCACGCTTTAATAAAGTACGCGTCGCATCCTGAAAACTGGGCTGCGTAATCGCGTCTTCATTCATCGTGAGTAATTCGCTTTGTCCATACCCCACTAAGTCGCAAAACGCATTGTTGACTAATAAAAAATCTCCCTCCACACTGACATGCGCTATCCCAATCGGCTGAGCCTCGGAAAGTTTGTCCTTATCGTGATAGTCAAACAACGAGCGTTGGTGAGCCACTAATTGTCCCAGTATATCGCGGCGGCTAATGCTCACCATGAAAAAGGCAACCAGACAATTGATTAGCATCAAACCTAGTAGATTCAACCACATTTTTGAATTTTTATGGCGTTGGAAGTAATCGTTCGTGGGTGAAACTTGCAGTTGCCAGGTTCGTCCACCAAAGCTTAAGTCGCTAGTCTGGGTTAAATTGAGGGTGGTATGTAACCACCCATGATGAACATTAGACGCGGGCGGATTGGTTTGCCAATTATCCGTAATCACGCTATCACCATTCTGACTATCCTTATCTATCACGCGATAGGCTAAATTTTCGCTATTGATAGGAGTCAGTAAAGTTTGAATCAAATGCGCCGCCTGTAAGGTGGCGGTCAGAAAACCCTCGGTGGCTTGCTGCCGTTGCAACAAAGAGCTAACCGATACGCCTATACGATAAACCGGCACAATGACCCGTACGCCGAGGCTCTGACCGGCATTTTCGCCAAGGGTAATCGGCGGTGATAAACTCAGTTGATGACTTGACAACGCTTGTTCACTGACACGCTGATTTAACGGCGTTGCAAGTAAATCCATGCCTAAACTGGCTTCGTTACCCTGCAACGGCTCAATAAAAAGCGTCGGAAAATACACTGCACGTTGGGTGGCGGGGATAATTTGATTGGCCTCATTGCGCTCCGTAATTTTCAGCGGATCACCATGTCTCAGCTGTGAGCTTTTCTCAAAATTGGCTTTATCGCTATCAGCAATAGCCGGATGCCACGCAATAGTTTGTATATCAGACAGCTGCGTTAACAGATGACTGCCGAAATAACTAAAATCGGCCTCTTCTATCGGTTTACTGATCGCTAGGAGTTGCGCCATTACGTCCAAAAAATTTAATTGCGTCACAAGACCCTTATCTAAGGCATTTTGCAACTCTAAGGCTTGTTGATTGATGGCTTGTTGCAACTGCGCTCGATGACGTTCAGACTCAAAATAAATCAGACTAGCACTCAATATAAACAAACTTAGCACCGCCCAAGTTAACGCCCTAACGCGAGCTTGCCAAATACTGGTATGGGGCTGAAACCAAGCTAATAACAACGGCGTAAAGAGCATAATGCCAAACGTATCACCCAGCCACCACGTGACCCAATTACTGAAAAACGCATCAACCGGAATACGTCCTGTAACCACCAATACGGCGATGCCGATGCTGGAGTTGACTAAACTACTCAGCACGCCGCCAAACAAAAAGAATGAAAAGACTTCTTTCTCGGTACTCAATCGGTTGGGAAAGCCTGCAAAGCGTTTTAATAATACGCTACCCGTAATCGCCTGTAAGGTTGCACCAAGTCCCTGTACCAGGGCAATACTGCCGGAGGTGATTAATTCATTTTGACTGCCATTAATAAGTACATTGTCGAAGTTTGCCATGAACGCCCCAAGCAATACTCCCGGCCATACGCCGCTGCCATAGAGCAAGATAGCCGCTAGCGCAATACCAGAGGGCGGCCAGATGGAGGTGGCATAATCCGGATAAAAGCATAATAAATCTCCCAGCTTACCACCCATGAAATAGGCCAGTGCCAATACTAAACAATGAACTATCCAAGATTTAAAATGTGTACGCGGTGATAAATGAGCGGTAAGCGCAATTGTCTGATTCGGCATAAAGTAAAAAATTAAGCGGGGGATTTCGTATAGTTTAAACCAAAAAAACCAAAAAACGGTTATTTACTTTTTGAGGAAAAGACGACCTGCCGAGGCGGCGCTGCGCGAAGCTCGCGGATTTAGTGATTCACTCGCCTAGAAACAGGATAAAATTATTACCCTTTATTGACGATATAAACCAGCCAGATATTTTTCGATGAGAAAACCCACCCCTCCTTTGCAAGTTGCTGTCGGCGTAGTTATCAATGCCACCGGTCAAGTTTTAATTGCCCAACGTAAAAATGATGCTCATCAAGGCGGTTTATGGGAATTTCCTGGCGGCAAGCTGGAACCGGGCGAAACCGCTGAGGTCGCTCTTCGGCGTGAACTTTATGAGGAAATCACTATTGAGGTGCAGGCCACAACACCGTTAATCACGGTACATCATTGCTATCCCGATCTATCCGTGCAGCTCATCGTTTTTAAAGTCACGGCATTTTCTGGCGAAGCTCGCAGTGGCGAAGGTCAACCACTACGCTGGGTTGAGCCGTGTCACTTAGGACAGTATCGTTTTCCCGATGCCAATCAGCCTATCATCAAAGCGGTGCAATTACCCTGTTGTTATGCCATTCTCGACGCCGCAGAACCGCACTTACTTAGCGCTAATTTACAGCAGCTTTTAAAGCAAGAGATTCGATTAATTCAAGCCCGCTTAAAAAATCTACCCACGCCCATCATCGAGCAATTTATTGAACTCGCGTATCCTTTATGCCAGCAACAAGGGCGCATATTACTAATCAATTCAGCCGCCCCACGCGCATTATGGCGGCGTGTCGATGGGCTTCACTTAACCCGTCACGATTTAATGCGCTTACAGCATCGTCCTGCCGATATCCAATACTTGGCGGCTTCCTGCCATACACTGGGAGAGCTGCGCCATGCCGAGGCAATCGGCGTAGATTTTGCGGTGCTGAGTCCGGTGCTTGCCACACAATCTCATCCTGATGCGCTACCTTTGGGCTGGGAACAATTTAAACAATGGGTGGCGCAAGTCAATTGCCCCGTTTATGCGTTAGGTGGCATGACTTATGAGACGTTGTTAAGCGCACAACAAGCGGGCGCTCAGGGCATTGCGGCGATTAGGGGATTTTTGGGGAATAAATAAGCAGGGGCATAAGTTTATTAACATTATGGATATCAGGTGGGAGCGGCTTTAGCCGCGACAATCATCGTGACTAAAGCCGCTGCCACTTTTATTAATGATTTATTGCCAAAAAGTCTCTTGCTCGTCTTGATCCAGAACCGGCTCACCGGCGATTCTTTTTTCTTCCATTGCCCATTCGCCCAAGTCTTGCAGCTTGCAACGCTCGCTACAAAACGGTCTAAAAATATGCTCAGGTAACCAAGGCACTGGACAAGAGCAATTGGGGCATTTAACGGTTAAAGGCTGTTGTGACGCGGACATTAAAACAGGCAACAGGTTAAGACGAAAGGAATATCATCGGTACTTTGTGTCGGACGTTTATCGCCATCCGGTGGCTCCATAAAACGTATTGAGCACCGATGTTTGCCACCACTGATTTCAGCAAAACACGGTAAGGCGTTATCTACGCCGATTTTGAGCATTTGAAAGGGTTGACTGCGATCTAATGAGAATTGATAAAAGCCTGCGGTCGCAATCTCTTCTGTTGATTTATTGCTGTTACGAATAAAGCTAAGAATGAGATTTATGCTAGTACGGATATCTTCAAACGGCGCACTCCATAATTCGAGGTCTTTTTTGCGAACAATCTCGTCTTGCTCTAGCCAAAAATGATATTCCGGTAAATCAAATGAACAGGTTCCGCCCGGTATAGAGCTGCGTTGTGCGATGCTTTGAAATAAATCACTTTCCATAATATGGATGCCCACCTTGCCGGTCGACGCATACAATTTTTTGCTGATGGTGGCAAGCTCGGTCAAGATATTTTGCAGCTTTTCAGAATCGACACTTTCGTTGTCGGCAATTCTATTTAGTGTCTTAGCATTACGATCCAGTTCTTTTAAGATTTCTGATTTTAAGTCGTTACGCCGAAAAATCGACATAATGTCTAGTAATACCGAAATAGCGGCTCGTTTATCTGCAACGGTATTGCCATCTGAAAAATGTTTGAACTGTTGAAATAACTGCTCTAGCCTTATGAAAACACGGATACGTTCATTGAGGGGAAATTCGTAGGTGGTAATGGTGTTCACAGACAAGTTAAACCTTAGCGTCGCTGATTGAAAGATACAAATTGTGCAGTTTTTTAACCCGTTCTGCAAGCCTGTCTTCCGCGACTGAATTATCAATCACATCATCTGCACGGGTTAATCTGAATGCTCTGGAGACTTGAGCATCAATAATGCTTTGAATACGATCAATTGTAAAATGATCGCGCTGTTGTACACGGGCGATTTGTACCTCTAAGGGACAGTCAATCACTAACACGCGGTCGATAAAATAGGCCGATTCTCGCGTTTCAAAGAGTAACGGCAAACACACGATGCAATAGTGTGTTACAGCTAATTGACTGAGCTGTTTTAACTGCGCCTGAATCGCTTGATAGATGAGAGGATGCACAATCGCTTCAAGCTGTTGTCTTTGCTGCATATCCGAAAACACCCGCTCTCTTAACCACGCGCGGTTTAACGAGCCGTCCGAATTAAGCACCTCATCACCAAAACTCAGCTGAAGGCGTTGTAATGCCGGTTGCCCCGTTGCCACGACATCTCGCGCTACTTCATCGGCATCAATCACCGGTACGCCCAGTTGTACAAAGTGTTTTGCCACGGTACTTTTTCCACAACCAATGCCACCCGTCAAGCCGATGGTCAGCATTGCTTAAAGTCCGAAATAGTTTAGATAAAATTGATTAATATCCTGTCCCCAAAGCAACACAATCCAGCCCGATACGGCTAAATAAGGGCCAAAGGGAATTGGGTTTGAGACATCGTGTTTGTTTACTACAATCAACGTGATACCAATGATTGAACCGACTAGCGATGAAAATAAAATGATTGCAGGTAAACTTTGCCAACCCAACCAAGCTCCGAATAACGCCAATAATTTAAAATCACCAAAGCCCATGCCTTCTTTGCCAGTTAGTAGTTTAAACGCCTGATAAACCGTCCAAAGCACTAAATACCCCGCCGCCGCGCCAATAATACTAGCCGATGCATCCGTAAAAAAACCAAATAGACTCAGTATTAATCCCAACCAAAGCATGGGTAAGGTAATGGAATCGGGTAATAAATGTTCGTCGATATCAATAAAACTGAGTGCAATCAACGCCCAAGTCAGTAATAGGGCAAACAGGGTTTGTGGCGCATAACCAAAATGCCAAGCCACTAGCATGGACATTAATGCGGTCAAGCCTTCGACGAGCGGATAACGAATGGCAATGGGATGTTGGCAAGACGCGCATTGCCCTCGCAACACTAAATAACTCAGCAAGGGGATATTATGCTGCGGTTTAATGCCCGTCTGACACTGTGGACACTGGGACAAAGGCAAAACTAGATTAAAAGGTGCAGTCACCTCCTCCGCATCTAGCTCCAGATATGCTAGGCATTCTTTATGCCATTGACTACTCATCATGATAGGCAGGCGATAAATAACGACATTTAAAAAACTTCCCACCATCAAGCCGATGATGCCTGCCAAGGCCGTACACAGCACCGGGGAGTTGAGTAAAAGCTCAAGGGCTTGTATAAAATCTGTTTGCATTATGAGTGCCTTTGTAAAAAATGACCGGATTAGCGAGTCCCGATATGACGGAGTAGCGGTAGCCGCTTAGTCATCAGAAAACATAATGCCAATAAGAAGGGTGAACATTAGCCAACCGCCGCGCCCATTTTGAAAATAGGCAGATACATAGCCACAATCAAGCCACCGACTAAAATACCTAACACCACCATAATAATCGGCTCCATTAGGCTGCTCAGATTATCCACTAAGTTATCGACTTCTTCTTCGTAAAAATCCGCTACTTTAGCTAACATGGCATCCATTGAGCCGGCCTCTTCTCCGATAGCCACCATTTGCTGAACCATATTTGGCCAAATTTTGGCTTGCTGCATGGCAAATTGTAAGCGCTGACCAGTAGCAACGTCTTCGCGCATTTTCATGACGACTTCGGCATAAATAATGTTGCCACACGCGCCCGCGACCGATTGCAGCGCTTCAACCAAAGGTACGCCAGCAGCAGACATGGTAGCGAGGGTTCTGGAAAAGCGTGCGATAGCGGACTTGTTAATAATCAAGCCCACCACCGGCAATTGCAGTAACAGCTTATCCAGAAAATGATTAAAGGCAAGTGAGCGTTTTTTAAAATAGGAGAAGGTATAAGCCGCTGCAACGATAATCCCCACAACCAACCACCACCATTGTTGTAGCCATTTGGACATATCAATGACCATGCGGGTGAAAGACGGCAAATCCGCGCCGAAACTTTTGAATAAATCTTCAAAGACGGGTACGACGAATAATAATAAAATCGCCGTGACGATAAAAGCGACCACCAATACCGCAATCGGATAAGTTAAGGCTTTTTTTATTTTCTTTTTCATCGACTCGGTTTTTTCTTTGTAAGTCGCTATTTTTGCCAGCAAACTTTCCAACACCCCGGCATGTTCACCGGATTCAACAAGGTTGCAAAACAACTCATCGAAATAGAGCGGCCTGCGTTTCAAAGAATCGGCGAGACTGTCGCCGCCTTCAATATCGGACTTAATAGCTAATAGCAAAGCTTGCATACTGGGGTTTTCATGACCTTTACCTACAATGTCCATGGCTTGCACCAAGGCAATACCTGATGCCAGCATCGTGGCTAATTGTCTGGCAAACACAGCGATATCGCCTGATGTAATCGGCTTTTGTCTAGCGCTAAATAAGGGTTTAGGTTTTTTCTTAATCTTAGTAACCCGATAACCTTGCCGTTTTAATTCGACTTTAGCGATCAACTCACTTCGCGCCGTAATTTCACCTTTTGTTTTTGTCTTGGTTTTATCAATGCCTTCCCAAAGATAATCTTGCTGTTCTGATTGTTCTGCCATATTTATTCCTTGGTTACTCGATCAATTTCTTCTAGGCTGGTAATCCCCACACGAATTTTATTTAAGCCTGAAGCGCGTAAATCGTTAATACCTTCTGATTTTGCCAACTTACTTAATTGTAGTGCGTTACCGCCTTCCAATATTAATTCACGCATTTTTTCACTCAGTGTCATGACCTGATAAATCCCAACACGCCCTTTGTAGCCATGATTACAATGGTCGCAGCCGTCTATATTGGGTTTAAAGATAACCAGATCAGCCAATTCGTCTTCTTTAAAACCCGCATCTAATAAAATATTGGGCGGAAAATCGGCAGGTAGTTTGCAGTATTCACAGAGTCGTCTTGCCAAACGTTGCGCCATAATTAAATTGACAGCGGAAACAATATTGAAGGGCGCAACGCCCATTTGCATTAATCGGTTTAAGGTTTGAGGTGCATCATTGGTATGCAAGGTCGATAACACTAAATGCCCAGTCTGCGCCGCCTTAACCGCAATATCAGCGGTCTCTAAATCGCGTATCTCACCCACCATAATGACATCAGGATCTTGTCGCAAAAAAGCCCGTAACGCATTAGCAAAGGTCAATCCGGCTTTAACATTGACATTAACCTGATTAATACCTTCTACCGTGATTTCCACTGGGTCTTCGGCGGTGGAAATATTGCGATCGATGCTATTAAGAATATTCAATCCCGTGTAAAGCGATACGGTTTTACCGCTACCCGTAGGTCCGGTTACCAAAACCAAACCATAAGGTTTAAATATGGATTTTAAAAACAATTCTTGCTGTTCAGGTTCAAAGCCGAGTCTTTCGATACCAATCTGAGCGGTGGTCGGATCTAAAATACGCAGCACCACTTTTTCACCAAACAAGGTAGGACAGGTATTAACTCGAAAATCGATAGTACGGTTTTTTGTTAAGATCATTTTGATCCGTCCATCCTGAGGGATACGCCGTTCGGCAATATCCATACGAGACATCACTTTTATTCTGGAGATAATCCGCGTGGCTAAACTAGGTGGCGGACTCGCTACCGCATACAACATCCCGTCGCCGCGATAACGAATACGAAACGTTTTTTCATAAGGCTCTAAATGAATATCCGACACGCCTTTTTTAATTGCATCAAGTAACACTTTGTTGACATACCGAACAATAGGCGCTTCATCAACATCGGCATTGACATCGACAACCGTATCTTCCGCGCCGCCAATGTTCAGATTATCAAGGTCTGCATCCAGCAGATCGCTCATGGTGTTATCTGCAACTTCCAAAGCCGCTTCAATGGCCCGAGTTAATTTATTGTCTTCAACAATAATAATTTCAGGGCGCAATAAACTTTGGAATTTAATATCCTCAACGGCCTGATTGTTGGTTGGATCAGACATCGCGATAAATAATACTTTGCCACGCACATGCAAAGGTAACACGTGATGTTTACGAATCAGTTTTTCATTGACAAGCTCTATGGGCAGACTGCGTGTATCAATGGCATCTAAATCAAGGAATGGAAAACCAAACTCGACAGATGACCGAGACGCAATAGATTTACTATCAACCAGTTTGTTATTAACCAAGTAACTAATTAACTGAACCTTGCTGAGACTCGCCTCTTTCTGATAGATGCGTGCATCATTTTCAGTCATTAAACCATCTTGGATTAATAACTTCAGAAGACCAGTAACATGTAAATCTGTTGATAAAGTAGACATAAAATCTGTTTTAAACGGTTAATGCGGGTTAAATATAGACGCAATCAAGTTAATGTCTAATTGATCATTTATCTTTCCATCGCCTGTCATCATGTTTTTACAATGCCATTATTTTGACTTGTTGCTGTCTAAGATTATCAAGCATTAATTCTAAGTCTGCCAATTTAGCCTTCTCTTTATCAATAACATCAGCCGGGGCTTTATCGACAAAGGCGGGATTACTCAACTTTCCTGCAACTCGAGGCAAGTCATTATTGATTTTTTGTATTTCTTTATCCAATCGCGCCAATTCAGCCGTTTTATCAATTAAACCCGCCATAGGAATCAAAATTTGCATTTCACCCACTAGAGCAATAGCCGATTCAGGTGCAAGCTCTTCTAGACTCAACCAAGTGACCGATGCTAGACGCCCCAATTTTTGCAAATAAACCCGATTATCCGCGACGGCTTGACGATCCCATTCTGTGCCTTTTTGCAGCAAAACCGGCAATGGCTTACCCGGTGCAATATTCATTTCCCCGCGAATCCGACGTATGCCAAGTAAGACATCCATCAGCCAGTTGATTTCCGCAACCGCGTGAGTGTCACAAACCGAAAGCTCAGCTACTGGATAGGCTTGCAACATGATCGTCGCGCCTTCAATGCCCAACAAGGGTGCAACACGTTGCCAAATTTCTTCGGTAATAAACGGCATAATGGGATGCGCTAAGCGTAACAAGGCCTCCAATACGCGCAGTAAGGTGTGGCGTGTGCCGCGTTGCAAAGCTTCGTTGTCGGATTGCAATGACACCTTAGCCAGCTCTAAATACCAGTCACAATATTCATTCCAAGTGAACTCATAAATCGCTTGAGCGGCTAAGTCAAAACGATATTGCTCAATTGCTTTGCTGGTCGTCTCGATAACTTGGTTTAGCCGCGTCATAATCCAGCGATCAACTTGGGTCAGTTCTACGCTGTCCGAGGCATTTAAAGCGCAATCAAAGGTCTCGGTATTCATCAACACAAAACGCGCAGCATTCCATAATTTATTACAAAAATTACGGTAACCTTCGGTACGCGCCATATCAAAACGAATATCGCGTCCGGTCGAGGCTAAGGAGGCAAAGGTGAAACGCAACGCATCCGTACCGTAAGAGGCAATGCCATCGGGGAAGTCTTTGCGTGTCGCCTGTTCGATTTTTTTAGCCAGATGCGGTTGCATCATGCCAGCCGTGCGCTTGGCAACCAAAGTTTCCAGCTCAATCCCGTCAATAATATCCAATGGATCGAGAATATTGCCTTTGGATTTGGACATTTTTTGTCCTTCGGCATCACGCACCAAACCATGAATGTACACTTCTTTGAAGGGCACTTCGCCCTGAAATTTCAGCCCCATCATAATCATCCGCGCCACCCAGAAGAAAATAATATCAAACCCCGTCACTAGTACGCTGGTGGGATAATGTTGAGCTAATTCCGGCGTTTGCTCAGGCCAGCCCAGTGTTGAGAAGGGCCATAATGCCGATGAAAACCACGTATCTAAAACATCTTCGTCTTGGGTTAACGGATAATCAGGCGGCAAATGATGTTGTGCGCGAATGGCTTGCTCGGATTTGCCGACATAGCTATTGCCTTTGTCGTCATACCACGCCGGAATCCGATGCCCCCACCAAATTTGCCGCGAAATACACCAGTCTTGGATATTGCGCATCCATTCAAAATAGGTGTTTTTCCAATTATCAGGAACAAATTTAATATCGCCATTTTCAACAGCAGCAATCGCCGGTTCTGCCAATGGCGCGACTTTGACATACCATTGATCGGTCAGTAAGGGTTCGATAACGGCATGGGTACGATCACCGCGCGGCACCATCAATTTGTGATCGACAACTTTTACTAAAAAGCCTTGAGCCTCTAAATCACTGACCATCTGTTTACGTGCCGCAAAACGTTCCAATCCTTGATACGCAACAGGAATCAACGCCTCATCACTACGCACACTGGCATCGAGCGTAAAAATATTGATTAAGCCGTTATGCGGTAAATCTTGCAACGCGGAGCTGTGACGATGACGTGTCCAGACCTCATAATCGTTAAAATCATGAGCGGGCGTAATCTTAACGCAGCCCGTGCCAAATTCAGGATCAACATACTCATCGGCAATAATCGGAATGCGCCGTCCAGTCAGTGGCAACTCGACAAATTCACCGAGCAAATGTTGATAGCGTTCATCATTCGGATGGATCGCAACAGCGGCATCGCCTAACAGGGTTTCAGGGCGAGTTGTCGCAACAATCAAATGCCCCTGGCCATTAGAAAGAGGATAACGCAAATGCCACATAAAGCCATTTTCTTCTTCAGACAACACTTCCAAATCGGATACGGCGGTATGCAGCACAGGATCCCAGTTGACTAAACGCTTGCCGCGATAAATCAGCCCTTCTTGGTATAAGCGGATAAAAACATCGTGTACCGCATCGGACATGCCCTCATCCATCGTAAAACGCTCACGCGTCCAATCCAAAGAAGAGCCCATGCGTCGCAATTGGCGAGTAATCGTACCGCCCGACTCCTCTTTCCATTGCCAGACTTTTTCAATAAATTTTTCACGTCCATAATCATGGCGCGTTTTTCCCTCAGCATTACACAAGCGCTCAACGACCATTTGCGTGGCAATGCCCGCATGATCCGTTCCGGCTTGCCAAAGTGTATTGCAGCCTTTCATACGGTGATAACGAATGAGTGCATCCATAATCGTATCTTGGAAAGCATGACCCATATGCAGACTACCGGTCACATTAGGCGGTGGAATCATGATGCAATACGATTCACCCTCTGATTTGGCGGCAAAATAGCCATTGGCTTCCCAGGTTTGATACCAGCGTTGTTCGATGGAATGAGGCGAGTAAGTTTTATCCATGGTGTTATTTTTTCAGTATATTTTTATAAATTGTGCGTGGTAATTGGCAGCCCCGCACTTTTGTATTGTCGGTAACGTGTTCTACCCGTATTTTTGACGGTTTCATTATTGTCTAAAATTTCTAAAATGCGCTCGACCTGTAAAAAGTTTTCGGGACAATGGCTTGACACATTAATGATTGTGTTTGACCAGACTGTCGCTGTCGGCGCACTGAGATGACCAATGAGCATCGTATGCTGCCAGTTCGGTAGTTGTCCCTCATAAATTTGATGAGGAATAAAACTGCCCGGCCTAAACGACCAGAGCAAATCATCCAAAAGGCGACTTTGTTGTTCTGAATCAGTCAAAATGTAGCAAAAACGACCGCTCCGAAAGGCTTTTTCCAATAGCTTACACACATAGCTATACCTTTCGTGAGCCGATTCGGTGCGGAGTAAATAAAAGCTGATTTCAGTCATTAAATACTGAGTTGGCTGGCGCGATTCAGTAGATATTGACTTAATAAGGGAACGGGGCGACCGGTCGCGCCTTTGGTTTGTCCGGTACGCCACGCTGTCCCAGCAATATCCAAGTGCGCCCAACGGAAGTTTTCAGCAAAACGCGAGAGGAAACATGCGGCCGTTATCGTGCCTGCGTCTTTGCCGCCAATATTTGCCATATCGGCAAAATTGGATTTTAACAATTCTTGATATTCTTCCCAAAGTGGTAATCGCCAGAGGCTATCATTAGCCGTTTCACTGGCCGCTAATAGCTCATGACACAGCTCATCGTCATTACCTAATAAGCCACTAGGAATACGACCTAAGGCGACTAAACACGCACCGGTTAAGGTGGCTAAATCAATCACTACGTCAGGATGATAACGCTCGGCATAAGTCAACGTGTCACAAAGAATCAAGCGACCTTCAGCATCAGTGTTTAACACTTCAATGGTTTTACCCGATAAACTGGTGACAATATCGCCGGGTTTATTGGCATTTCCGTCTGGCAGATTTTCCGAAGCGGGTATCATGCCGATGATATTAAGCGGTAATGCCAATTGCGCCGCCACTTGCATCGTTGCCAGTACCGCCGCACCGCCGCACATATCGTATTTCATTTCATCCATGCCCAAACCAGGCTTTAAAGAAATACCGCCCGCATCAAAGGTCAAGCCCTTGCCAATCAAGACAATCGGCTTGCTGTTTTTTTCACCACCTTGATAATCTAAGGTAATCAATTGGGCAGGTTGACGACTGCCGCGAGTTACTGATAATAACGCGCCCATGCCTAAGGTTTCCATATCAGCTTCGTCGAGAATACTAACCGACAAATCCGCAAATTTTTCACCCAAATCAAGGGCTTGTTTAGCCAAAAAGGTCGGTGTACACAGATTGCCCGGTAAATCTGCCAGCCATTTGGCAAAACTTACGCCTTCGGCAATTGCTTGGCCCTGATTTAAGCCTAATTGCGCTTGAGCTTGTTCGGCTATCGGTATCGCAATCCCTATTTTTTCCAGCTTACTTTCGGTTTCTTTGTCGGATTTAGTGTGCGTGTATTGATAAGCGACATCGGTAAAAACTTCAGCAATTTGTCGGGTTTTCCATTGCCGATCACCGCCTTCTACGTCAATTTCAGCCAGACAGCAGACAATAAATTTTATTTGTGGTCGTTTTAAACTGTTGGCGGCAATAGTCAGTGCTTTAATATACTCTTTACCTGATAACGCTTTGTTTTCGCCTAAGCCAACTAGCAAAATACGATCAGTTAAACTGTCCATAAGCGCATTCAATAATAGGGTTTCACCATTTTTTCCGCCGATATCACCACGCTGCAATACTTTGCCAATCAGTCCTTGCGTGGTATCGTTGAGCAGGCTTGCAGAGGGACTGAGTTGTTGATCTTGGTAAACGCCAACCACGATGCAGTCACATTGTAGTTTTTCTAATGGTGCAGTTTCTATAGAATAATCCATAACATTTATCGTTTTAGTTTGAAGAAAGCCACTGACGGGCAGGAAAATTAGTTGATTTATAACAAGTGCAACGCAGCGTGGCAATCAATAATTCGTGTTTAAAACCCATGAGTACGTTTTTTTCGCTAATTTCCACTACTATATTGAGCGGATTAAGTTGTCGAACGGATGCTTAAGCAATCCTAGAGATTGGATGGTATCCCGCTTGCCTATAACTCATTAACAACAAGTGCCTCGGTTATTATTGTTTTGATGTTAAGTGGGGCATCAATTAAAACGAATGGCCAACAGCATTTTTACAGCAAAATTATACAACACTTCTTTGCGTTTTCTTGAGGACACCGAGTTGGAATACCACGTTAAAAAAGGATTAGCCCTGCCAATGACGGTTTTGGACAGGACAATTGCCGGAGATTTAGCCAAAACGCTATTATCCGTCTGGACGGTCATTGTCGTTATTATTGTCAGCCGCGAATTTGTCCGCGTCTTAGACAAAGCGATTGAGGGTCGCGTCTCTAGCGAAACCCTTCTCAGTCTATTGGCTCTAAAAACGCTGATTTTTAGCGTCTCATTGTTACCAGCCGCACTGTTTATGGCGGTATTAATGGTGATAGGTCGCATGTATAGAGATCAAGAAATGTCGGCAATAGCGACCGCCGGTGGTGGCGCAGGAACACTGTATCGTGCTGTTTTTTTAATGGTATTTCCACTCAGCCTGTTAGCCGCCAATCTGTCTTTATACGTCGCGCCTTGGGCAGAAGCCCGTATTAGTCAAATCATGCACCAGGGTGAAGAATCATCGGATTTGAGAGGTATTGCCGCTGGCAAGTTTAGTGAATACAGCCAAGGCGATTTGGTTTTTTATGTCGAAAAAATCACTGAAGACAAAAAAATGCACCAGGTTTTTGTGCAAAGCCGCCAACAAGGGCAACTGGCTATTATTAACGCTCAATCCGCTTATTTGAACGAGCAAGCCGATGGAATATATATTATTTTTGAGCATGGCGAGCGCGTGCAGGGGCAGCCTGGGCGATTAAACTATGTTATCGAAAAATTTAACGAATACGCGGTACGCATGGAAGAACAAGATACCATCATTAATCTCAATCAATCGGCGGTCACTTCCAGTCGTTTATGGGGTTCAAGCAAACCAGCGGATCTTGCCGAACTGCAACGGCGTTTTTCCATTCCTTTTAGTGTCCTGTTACTGAGCTTTATTGGCATTCCCTTAGCGCAACAACAACCGCGTGGCGGCGTTTATGGCAACATCCTGGTGGGTTTTTTAATTTATTTCAGTTATAGCAATTTGATACGCGTCAGTCATATCTGGGTTATCAATGAGACTATTCCCAGTTGGCTGGGCGGAATAGCGGCCAATTTATTGTTACTCCTCGTTGGTTTAATCCTACTCATCCGCTGGTATGGCTGGCAATGGCTCAAATTTAAACTAAAAGGACTGCTCAAATTATGAATGTACTGACTCGCTATATCGTTAAAGACGTACTAAAAGGCTCGTTAATCGCCGTCTTACTTCTACTGACGTTATTCAATCTATTTACTCTCAGCGATGAATTAGATGACATTGCGGGTGACTATGGCTTAACTGAAGTGTTGTATTTTGTCGCCCTGACCTCGCCCACGGCATTTTATGAACTGATGCCAGCTGCCGCACTACTCGGTAGCTTATTCACCCTAGGCGCAATGGGAAATCATCATGAATTGATCGCCATGCGAGCCGCTGGTTTATCAGTCTTTGGCATTATTAAATCGGTTATGACCGCTGGATTGATATTAGTAACCCTTGCGGTGTTAGTTGGTGAATTTATTGCACCTCTCGCTGAACAAAAAGCACAACTGATTCGTGCTACGGCACAACATAAGCCGGTGGTGATGCGAACTAAATACGGTCTATGGCTACGCGAAGGTAAGCGTTATATCAATGTCAGAAAAATTGAAGATAATGGCAATCTAGCGGACATCAGCATTTATGATGTCGATGAGCAGCAACAGCTCCGTCACTCACTCCACGCGGAACAAGCCATTTTTATTGGTAACCAGCAATGGCGATTACAGCAAATTCAAAGCTCAAGCGTGTCAACAGAACACATGCAAGCCAATCAGGCGGAAGAGCAAATTTGGAATTCCAGTATTGCCCCAGATTTATTAAAAATTGTGGTCGTTAATCCAGATAACTTAGCACTGTATGATTTAGCACTCTACATCCATTTCTTACAGGATAACCATCAACGGTCACATATTTTTGAAGCGGCTTTCTGGGGACGCATCGTCAATCCACTGGTCATTTTCGTCATGCTGTTGGTCTCTGCACCGTTTGTTATCGGGATTAAACGCGGCATCAGCGCAGGCGCGAGAATTTTAATCGGCGTGGTAATTGGCATGAGCTTTAATATTATTGACATCACTACGGGACATTTGGGCTTAATCTACAATCTGAGTCCCGCGTTGATGGCATTTTTACCTAGTATCACCATCACGTTTATCGCACTCGTTATGCTAAACCGAGCGCGATAAAACAATGTCACGCATTCCTCAAGAGGCTTTTCTCAGCTCACTGAAGCCATTAGATTTTTTGACCACTTGCAATTGTGCCTTGATGCGCTTTTGAACTGCCTCGACATGCGAGATCACACCAACGGTTTTGCCATGAATGGGCAAACTTTCTAAGGTGCTAATGACGGTATACAAGGTATCCGCGTCCAAATTACCAAAGCCTTCATCCAAAAATAACGAGTCGACGGATTTGCCGTTATTCGCCAATTCGGATAAACCGAGTGCTAAAGCGAGACTCACTACAAAACTCTCGCCGCCGGATAAGGTTTTGGGCAACCGCCGGACATTATTTTGATAGGTGTCTTCTATTTCTAAAGCCAATCCTTGTTCCGTCAATGCTTGCCGTAAATAATACCGTCCACTGATTTTCTCTAGGATGGCGTTAGTTTGCGACAGTAATTGCTCAATAAGGCGCATTTGTACACGCCGCCTGAACGCAATACCGTGTTCTGCTGAAATGTCTGCCCATTCAGCGGCAAGCGGTTTAAGTTGAGCGTCTAAGCGGGCTAACTCGGCTACTGCGTTAGCTTGTTGCTGTTGTATACCCTGCTGCTGATCCAGCAAATGCGCCAAACGCTGGACTTCCATATTTGCAATTGTCATGCGCTCGGTTATCGTTTTGAGTGTAACCGCCACCTCATCAATCGTCAGCGTATGGTTTGCCGCCACAAAGTCGGCCGCTAGACGACGTTGCTCATCCGCTAAAGCCGCTTCAATCGCGCTAATCTCTTCTTTTAATGCGGTATGCTGGCGTTCTTGTTCGTGCTGCTGAGGCAACAACATCAGTGCCGTCTTTAAGGTATCCAGATCCGTAAACGCGGTCTCTTGTAGATTTTGCAGCAAACGGTGTTGATGTTGTTGCCAAGTCGTCTCTTGCTCGACAAGTGAACGTGCTTGATTCGCTATTAACTTTTGTTTTTCAACCAGTGCTAAATGCAAACCGATTTGCTCTTCGGTACTCAGGCTCTCTATTTGACCATCGAGTTGTTCGTCATAACGCCTAATTTCAAGCTCACAAGACTGCTGTTTTGCCAGCAAACTCGCCAGCTCGTCTAATAAGCTTTTACGTCGATAAACATAACTATGATAGTCTTGCCGACGGGCATTAAGGCGATCAAAAAAGGCATCTTCTTTGCCTTTTGCCGGCATTTTCTCACCCAGCTGAAGCAATTGCTCTGTCACTTTTGCGGCCAATTCTGCTTCTTGTTCTTTATAAGCCAGTAGCTCGTTATCTAAGTCATCTTGATTTTGATTACGTGCCTCTGCGTCGTTGTTTAATTGCTCCGCTTTAAGTTGCCATTGCACTAAATCGTGTTGATATTTTTCAGTTAACTGTTTGAGTTTAACAATTGCAGATTGTTTACTCTTGTATTTACTCGCTAATTCAACCAAATTTTTTAACTCACTCGTTTCAGTATCCAGCAAGTTACGCATTAACTTTAGATTATTGATATCCAGATCGATGCTAGCCGTATTCAAGCGATTAGATAAACTCAACCAACGTGAGCGAATGGCTTGTAACTGCGTTTGCCTTTGCGCGTTTTTCTCGGTATTTTTTTCTGAGCCATTGATTTGTTGTTTGAGCCGCTCAGCCGCGTTGTGCAACGTCTTTAATTTTGCGTTCTGATCGTGCAATGCCCGCTGTGAATCCGTCACGGGTGGCGGACTTTTAACAAACGGATGCTGTAACGCGCCACACAATGGACACGCTTGTCCGGCATCTAAGTGAACACGATCTGCCGCCATTTTTTTCAGTAAGGCTTCGCGGGACACGGACTCTTGCAACGCGCGTTTAATATTTTCTTCGCGACCAATTTCCAAACTTAAATGCGACAGCTCGAGCGTTAAGCTGTCGAGCTCTGGCAAAGGGGCTTCTTTTCCCTTAAAAAAAGCCCAAAAGCCAAAACCTTTCTCCGCCAATTTGCGGTGTTCCAAACCTAAATCATATAAGGCCTTAAACTCGCTCACGCGCGTTTGCTGCTCGTCGATTAATGACGCTAGCGCCTCCGGCTCATAGCCTTGCAAAAGCTGTTTGAGTTCTTGCTCTGCACTGACTAATTCAGTTTGCGTATCGGTAATTTTAAGCTGTGCCTTATCGACCGCGTTTGCCGCTTGTCGAATCGATGCCACCCGTTTTTTAAGTGCTTTTTCTGAGGTTTTTTGTTGCTCAGTCAGCTCCGCTAATTCCGCTCTAATTTTTTTTAATTTAGCCGTCTCAGGAAAGCGCTCCAAGAGCGTGGCATCACCCTGATGTTCTGCTAACCAAGTGTCAACTGCTTCTAAGGCGGATTTTTTTTCGGTTTGTTGTATTGCCAGTGATTGCAATAAATCAGCTTCTGCCTGGCGGTTAAAGCGATGTTCATTCAGTTGCGTCTTTAATGTGTCAATACGTTGTCTTTGCTGATCAAAGTCTTTGTTTGCGAACGCCTCGCTGGCGAGCGTCGAAGTCTTTAACTGGTGTTGTAATAAGGACAACTCGTCTTGCAAAATCGATAATTGATGCTTGGCGTGTTTGATTTGCTGTGCTTGTTCATCCAGCGTATTTAATGCGTCAGAAAACGGCAGTGCCGCTTGCGCGATAGCCAATTGTGCCAATACCGCTTCCGTGCTTTTCACCTGATTAAGTAATTCAGCGAGTCGGTTTTGTTGTTCCGCAATATGGGTTTCATGCACTTCCCGCTGATGCAACACTTCCCACTGTTGTTGGAGCATGGTTTGTTCGTGTTGCAACTCGTGGTGTAATTCTTGATGATCACTAAGATCGTGTTGATAAGCATCCAACTGCGCGGGTGTTAAGCACACCAGCGCTTGTAACACCTGTTGTTGTTGCTCAAGCGCCGCTTGCGCTTGATCGAGTTTTGTTTGGAGCGATTGTTGGTAATCGCCATAAATATCCGTAGCGATAATTTTTTCCAAAATATCCATACGCTCGCTGTCTAAGGCATTCAAAAAAGCGGCAAAATCGCCTTGTGCCAATAAAATAGAGCGGGAAAAATTACGAAAATTCATACCGGTGAGTTCAGCAATGCTGGCACACACCTGTGCGCTTGTCGAGGCCAGAACTTCGCCATCATGCAGACGGATTAAGCGCATTTGTGGCTCAAGCAATTCACCGCCTAGCTGATCATCGGCTCGCTGTACCTGCCAAATTGATTGATAGCGTTCTTCACTTAAAGCAAATTCTACTTGCGAAAAGCAGTCGACCGTTTGTTGGGTCATCACATGATGGGCTGGATGTACAAAACGAAATGTTTCACCATACAATCCTAGCGTGATGGCATCCATAACGCTGGTTTTACCTGACCCATTGGGTCCCGTAATTGCGAACACCCCACTCTCAGAAAAAGGGGATTGTTCAAAATTGATAACGTGTTCACCTTCTAATGAGTTAATGTTTTTGAAACGTAAATTTAGGATTCGCATAAGCAATTGTTTTTATAATATCAACGGTGTATCAAGGATTAGCGCTAAGTTTGTGAAAAAACACGCGCAGGCATGTTACACCATAGAATTGCTTGGGAAAACAGATTTAAATTCGGCGGATGGAATCTTATCGACTAGCCGTCTTGGCACTACCCTAAGCTTAAGCGGATCGGTTGAGACGTTATTGAGTTTGGAGAGGGCGATATCAACGCAATCGGAGCAGTAGTAACAAAAAATGATAGTGTTGATTTCGTTCAGCCTAGAATAAAATGCACTTGCCATATCATTCGAAGTTGCAGTGGAATACAAATCTCGGTTTGTATTCCACGAATCACAATAACGGTTTATTACGTGAGGTATTATATTGCGCCAACAGTAGCATCTTTGACGACGACGAATGTATTCGCTTCCGCCTCTTCATAACTCACTACTACCGCTTTTGATTTATAAGACTTCGCCGCGTTGTAAGCAATCGCTACTTTATCTTCAGCACTCTGATTTTTCAGCTCATACTTTTCAATGTATAGCTCTTCCAGAATTTCATTCCAAACTAAGCCTTCTTTGTAGGGCAATAATTGAAACGTCACGCCAGCCAACTCAACTTGCATGGCTTTGCTGATATTTTCAACATAAATCAAGGCGATGCAACTTTCTGCAATATCTGCTTTATATTTCTCAACAAAAACGGGTAATAAGTCGAGCTTAAGCAATAAGCCATTAATGAAAACAAGCTTATCGTTTTCAATCACAAGAGCCGAATGGATCAATAGGGCTTCTGGTGGTTTACGATCTGTGCTAGAGCCTTCACGTAACGCCCCTTCTTTTAATACTAAATCACCGCGATAAGCATAAACACCCGCAGTGCTGGTTTGACCGTTGACTAAGGTAACTGTCAGCAAGCCTTTAGCTTGATAATCGTCTAATAACATTGTGCGCCTCCAAAAAGTAAAAATACTGAGCGAATAAGACCGACTGACGACGGCATAACGGACTTAATCTTTTATGTAACAACAGACCTTGTTCGAGACAAGGCATTTTAAAATTGCGTTTAGGGCTGAGGCAATAATTTAGCTTCTGCTTTCATGTTGTCGGCAGTTCCCCAAGCGCTCACCCCTTCGACAAACCATTGTGGTCGGCTAGGGTGGGGTTGAATCACATCATATTCAGCATAAAAGCTGTCATCACTATTAAATTGCAAACGCCCTTGTCGTTGGATACCACGCGCATCCAACCAAAAACAAAGCAAATTCTCCGTACCGGTGTAAGGATCTTTTACGAGCTCAAAATGTGCTTCCTCAAAACGTGGCTTATGAATAAGCGTGTCAGGAGCAAATCCTAGTTTATCGATTTCATGCTGCAAACGTTGACACACACATTCCGCTTCAGCGCGTTTATTTTCAATTTGCCGTGACAACTCACTCATAAAATAATCCTGTTAAACCATTACCATACTTCAGCCGGCATTTGCAGATGAGCAACCGGCTCGCCACCCAGTAAATGCTGCTCAACAATGGTCTTAACATCTTCTTTTTTGACGTTGCCATACATCACACTTTCTGGATAAACCAGTACGCTGGGCCCCATGTTGCACGGCCCCATACAGCCTGTGGTCGTTAATCCGATTTTCTCAAATAGATTACGGTTTTGAATCTCGCTCATAAACTCGTTCATAATCTCCGCACACCCTGCATTGATACAAGACCCGCGCGGATGCCCTTGGGGACGATTTTGAGTACAAACAAAAACATGTTTATCGGGTCTAGGCATGATGAATTCCTCGCATAGCTTGGGAAATTAAAATTACAAATTTGCTGATTGATGTGAAGGCGTTACGCCGCCAATTTATGTTCATGAGTAAAACAATCCTTAGGACAGACTTTAGAGCAAGCAGCACAACCGATACAATCCAAAGCGTTTTTTATCGTCATGACCATATTCTCATCATCGTCTTCAAAATCGCCGTAATCATCATCAAAATTGTCATCTTCGAGAACATTAGATTTCTCAACCAAATCAAAAACATCACGAGGACAGACTTTAAAGCAGCGACCACAGCCAATACAGGTTTTGGCATTAATGTCCGTCACATATGAGGGTGTCCATGAGGTACCACCATAAGTCAATCCGGTCACAAATTCAGACATAGCACGACTCCTTTATGCCAGTTCCGCTTGCGCGGCTAGCAGCTTTTTGTTGGCATCATCCCAGTTTTTGCAAGCGACGTAGGTTGCTGTTGCAATGCCTAATATTTCTTCATAGGCTTCTGGCAAGCGATCTTCAATTAAATCATGTAGTTCCATTGCTTGCTCACTCGCTAAGCGTTTGGTTTTCTTGACATCTTTTTCTAATACCCGAATATCTTCTGCGTTCATTTTAAACACCCTCAGTCCGTTGCAGCGGCATGGTATTTTTCAATTAAGCCGGTCGCTTTGTCGATTAACTTATCGGTTTTTTCAACTAAATCTTCCAGACTAGCAAAACCAAATCGGTGCGTGTCACGCAATATTTTATCGACAACAACCAATTTACCCACCATCACCAAGGCGCGACCAAAACCTTCATGACTTAAATGCACAATAGGTGCAGCCATCAAGCCAGTTTTTTTCTCAATTAAGGTGGCGATGGAGTTGTAATACGCTTTTAATCGCGCAATCGTAATTTCGTCCGGATCGCCAACAACAGGAATTTTCTGCTTGCGCTCCTTCGTTAAAACGACTGGATCGATAATTTTTGCTTCCGACCAGCCTGCATAGGTATCGTAAGTATCAATGGCACGTAGTTGTTTAATATAGTCTTTTACAATATCTGACGTTAAATTTGCATCGTCTTCGGGGACGACTAACTGCGCTGTGCTCATGGTTGTTCTCCAAATAAAAAGTTATAAAGGGTGTGCTGCTGAATACCAATGGCTAAACTTCACTCATCCCAGCCTTCTTCAGCCATCTTATTAAAACGCTCGGGATTCGGACCTTTGTGTTGATTGATCGCCTTAGCCAACCAACTCGATGGGCCTGCTTTCATCTCTGTTTGTAAATCCATAATTAAGGTCTTTATTTTGCTATTTTCATGCACTTTTACCGGCTGAATATTGCGAGCTATCAGTTGATTAATCGCTGAACCACCAACTGCTTGACAGTACACCGCAGCACAGCCATCGAGTAAATCCAGCTTGACCGACAATTTATCTTCATTACCATCTTGGTTTAGCTCACCAAACTGCGCGGCTTCTAAAAAATGCGCCTCCTCTTGGTCGACGGCATACAAGGCAAACGACTTTGCCGAACCAAAGTGCTGGTTGACGGTTTCCATATCCGTCGTCGCAAAAGCAATTTTTAGAGCGGTTTGCATAAATTTTTCCTTATCAGTATCTGGAACAATATGTATTCGACGAGTTAATGACATGATTTTGCCTGCTCATTGCTGGGTTTTTGCCCATAAATTGAGTGATAAACGGGAATTTCTTCATGGGAGTGATTAATCACCAAATTGGCTAGGTCGAATAAAGTTTGTCGTGTACCTCGATAACCCACCCAGGTTTTTTGATACCCGCCAATGATGTCGTATAACGGAAAACCTGCCCGTAAAATAGGAACACTTAAGCGTTCTGCGGTATCAACAGCATGAGAGTTGCCAATTACTAATTGTGCTTTATTCGCTTTGCCAATTATTTCCATATCTTCTAAATCTCCGATTTTAATGCAATCAATCGGCAAATCAACCAGCGTTGGCGTGTTGCATGAGGTCACAGCGGCAACAATTTCAGCCCCCATTTCGTGCAATAAATCGATGAACGCACCCAGTAAATCGGCATCAGCGGCGACAGCCACACGCAATTGCCCTAACATAAAATGTGTATCCAACATGGCATCTTGCAATTGTCGCCGTTGCCGTTCAATACGCTCAGGTACCGATTGACCACTGAGGGTGGCGAGAGTGGCTATCAAGTCATCAGTCGCTTTTAAACCGTAAACATGAGCAAAAACATAACTGGGCACACCCGTTTTTTGCGCCAATAATTCAGCAGCTTTCGCCAAAGAATGCCCTATCACGACGGTTGCTAACGCATCACCTAAGGTCGCCATTTCAGAGATCGCCGTGCCACCAATCGTGACTGGACTGAAATCTTCGTCAGTTAAGCAGCCATCCAAAGAGTCCGATAAATCGGGCACAAACACGGGCCGAAGTTGAAACTGCTCAAAAATATCACGCAAAGCTTCTAAATCGCCGGGCGTAAGCAGGTAACTAACTAACACATTAACTTGCTTTCTGCGTCGGCCTGGTCGTGTCCCCGCCTCTTTAGCATCGGGAACAAGGCTACGTATAATCTCGGTCAAGGTTGCGGCATAACCGGTTTCAACACTACCGGTAAAGTCTGGTGTATTAACAGCCACGACCGCCACATCAGCAAAGTCTGGATTTGCTTCCCGAAATTCACGTACATTGCGATGAACATCCGCGCCTTGGGTTTCCGACAAGCCCGTAGTCAAAATCGTAATGAGTGCAGGTCGGGATTTTTCAGCAATCGTTTTGATACCAACAATGACATTTTCATCCGCACCCAATACTGAGCTAGCTTGATCCATCGCCGTACTTTGTAACGGGATAGGCTCACGGAAATGACGCACAAAAAAAACCTTAGCAAACGCGGTGCAACCTTGTGAGCCGTGCAACATGGGCATTGCCCGATTAAAACCCAACGTCGCCAATGAACCGCCAATGGGTTGACTGGCTTTTAACGGGTTGACTGATAGTGCTTTATTGCGTTTGAGTATGTCAGCCATTAAGCCGCCTCCTTAATTTTCCAAGGTGCCGGCGCACGGACGGCTTGCCAAACAGGGCTTTCGATAGTCAATGCCAATTGACGCACTAATTCCAACATGCCTTGATAACCTTCGTAACCAAATTCACGCTCTTGATTGATATCCAAGAAAGGAATTTTGGCTTTCAATGCGGTGTACATATTGCGCCCACCCGCAATCAAAATATCGGCGTTATAATCATGTACGACTTTAAGTAAGGCTTTGGGGCTACCGTCGCTAATCATCATCGTCTCTTCACCCATTAACTCGCGGATTCTGGCCTTGTCTTCTTCTGTTGACTTGTTTGTACCCGTAGCCACCACGACCATACCTAAATCCTGCAAGGCTGAAATAACAGACCAACTTTTAACCCCCCCAGTGAACAACAACACACGTTTATCCTTCAAGCGGGCTTTCCAAGGCTCTAAGGCAAGTCTAATGCGTGATTCTTCACGGCTAATCAGCACTTCAGTGCGCCTCGTTAAATCGTCGTCATTTAATGCGTTCGCAAAATCACGCAAAGCCTGACTGGTATCGGTAATGCCATAAAAACTGCCCTCAAACCACGGCGTACCGTATTGCTGCTGCAATTTACGTGCGACATTCACCATCGCTTTTGAACACACCATCATATTGACTTCGGCTTTGTGCATCGTCTGCACTTCACGAAACCGGGCATCACCGGATAAAGTGCATAACACCCGCAAACCCAATTCATCCAACAACGGAAGGACATGCCAAAACTCGCCCGCAATGTTGTATTCACCCACCAGATTCACATCATGAATTTTTATTGGACTATCAGCGGGTAGTGGATCGGGATCACGAGTACCAATGACATGTTTAACCATTGCATCTCCCGCTATTCGATTACCTAGGTTTTTAGTACCATAAAATCCAGCACAATCAATCGGCACGACGGGGACTCCCCAATGCTCTTGGGCCGATTGACAAACCGCGTTGATATCATCACCAATTAACGCAGGAACGCAGGTGTTATAAACAAATACCGCAGGCGGTGCATAGGTATCAATAGCTTGTTTAATGGCATGGAACAAACGTTTTTCGGCACGCCCCATAACAATATCTTGCTCGGTCAAATCGGTCGTCATACCTATTCGATATAAATCAGCACCTGATGAGCGTGTGCCACGGTTATCCCAGGAACTACCCGCACAGGCAATAGGCCCGTGCACGATATGCGCTACATCAGCAATCGGCAATAACGCTATCTGCGCCCCATCGAACGCACAACCACCCGCCGCCGAACCGGGCTTAGGCTTAGCGCAACCGGACTTTTCTTTCTTGTTATGCTCGCAGGCTGGTTCGTCCAGTAACGCGGCAATATCTTTTGTCGATTTCATGGTATTGGCCTGATATTGTTTTATCAGATACAAAGCAAACCATATGCCACTTTTTATGTAATTGAATTTAAATGATTAATACCAAATTCTCTTTGTAGGAAAGCCGACAATCGGAAGAAATTGTTGGATCTGCCGGAATGACGACTTAATCACAATAATTTTAGAGAGGGAGTAAATGTTCACGGTTTTCTCATAAAAAAATTATTGACAACTAGCATAATATTGAAAAATTACCCGACAACCGTGATTGACACTCCAGTATAAAATCGAGCAAGTGGCTTGGGGCTATCAACTTAACACGGGACATTCACAAGGCTTAAGCTTTAACGATGTTCCGCTTTAGTTGGTAGTTCATAATGGTCGTAGGTTAACCGGAAGACGATTAAAAGCATTGACTGTGATTCATAACTATGGCATTAAACGTGACGATGGAATCACAGCAGCCATGCGGTTGCTTGATGCCGAGCGCGCTGATCTATTTTCATGGCGGCTTGATAAGATGGGAAAACTACCATTGCCTTGAAAGAGCAGTGAACGGTTGACTTTTAACTCGTTGATGTTACTCGATGCCCCGTCTTAGTTGGCAGCCGATTTTTTACAATTATCAAATTCATTTGGAATTAATTATGCGAATGCTTCTTCGAGTCGCTTTGAGTTTGCTCGGTTTGATGGCGTTGGTCACGATAGCACAAGCACAAGATAGTGAGCCGCGTATTGTGGGCGGGAAGGTTTCTTTGTCTGGACAATGGCCTTGGATGATGGCTTTGGTGTGGACTAATCCTAAAACCGGCAAGCCTTTCACTAATCCGTGGCTTGATCAGTTTTGTGGCGGCAGTTTAATAGATGCTTCTTGGGTTATAACAGCTGGACATTGTGTCGATGAGGAAACGCCTGCATCGTTCAGTGTGATAGCCCATTTACATAATTTGCAAAAGGATTCTGGAGAAATTATTGCGGTCAAGCGCATCATTATTCATCCTAATTACAATAATACGACACTTAATCACGATATCGCTTTGGTGCAATTGCAAAAACCAGTGACTAATACACAGGTTTTACCATTACTTAACGGCAATCCGTTATTAAAGGGGGTCAATGCGACCATTATCGGTTGGGGGGCTCTATCTGAAGAGAACTTGAATAATGGCATTTACCCCAAGCGGTTACATGAAGCTCAGGTGCCTATTGTTACTAACGCCGCTTGTAAAAAATCTTATGGTAATCATCAGATTGATGCTAATAAGCTATGTGCCGGTTTGGAATTGGGCGGCAAAGATGCCTGTGGTGGGGATAGCGGTGGACCTCTCATCGTTAAACAAAATCAGAGCTGGGTTTTAGCGGGTATAACCAGCAATGGGACTGGTTGTGCTGAGCCGCTGTATTACGGTATTTACATGCGAGTCAGTAAATATCTTAATTTTATCAAGGAAAATCAGAAGGCAAATTTTAAGATGGTCGCGGATGTCAATCAGGATCAGCAGATTGACGAGCATGATAAGTCGGCAAAAAAAGCGCAGTTACACCAAGCCTTCGTCAATTGGACGCAGCACTGTTGGAAAAACCAAGCCATTTGTGCGGATGTTAATGCCGATGGTGTCTTCAATGTTGTGGATTATGCGTTACAACGTCATCGCCTCAATAAAGAATTTAGGCGCTGGTTAAGCGTGTATTGGCAGCCTGAAGTAAGTCAAAAGTAGCCCCATTCTGTACTGAGAAGAGGGCATCATATTTCTAAGGTCTAAAACTTAAAGTTACTGACCGTAGCGGATAACTGCTGAGTTTGCTCTTCTAGCGATTCAGCTGCAGCCGCTGCTTGTTCTACTAAAGCAGCATTTTGTTGGGTCACATCATCCATTTGGGTAATCGCTTGGTTGACTTGCTGGATACCCGACATTTGCTCAATCGAGGCGGTGCTAATTTCAGACATTACTACCGTGACTTTTTCAATCGAACCTACGATTTCTTTCATGGTTTGTCCCGCATTGGCCACTAGTTTCGTGCCGTCTTGAACCTTGGCGACTGAATCTTGAATGAGATATTTGATTTCCCCCGCCGCAGTGGCGGCACGTTGAGCAAGATTACGTACTTCCACAGCGACCACGGCAAAGCCTTTGCCTTTTTCTCCTGCGCGTGCTGCCTCGACTGCAGCATTGAGCGATAAAATATTGGTTTGAAAAGCAATATCATCAATAACAGAGATGATGTCGCTGATTTTTAATGAGGATTTATTGATGTCATCCATTGTTGTGACCACTCTATCGACGACATTCACTCCTTTGGCGGCAATCTCCGAGGCATCAATCGCCAATTGACTGGCTTGTTGTGCATTGCGGCTATTTTTTTGTACTGTCGCAGTCAGTTCGCTCATACTGCTTGCGGTTATTTCTAAACTAGCCGCTTGTTTTTCAGTTCGATGAGAAAGATCATTATTGCCGATGGCTATTTCTCGGGCGGCAACACTGATAATATCGGTAGTTACTTTAATCTCGCCAACCAGCGTTTTGAGATTTTCGACGGTCGTATTAATGCCATCTTTGGTTTGACCGAATAGTCCTGGATAGTCTCTGTTGATACTTTCGGTTAATTCGCCCAGTGCCATCGCATCGGCAACGCGCAAAATATCACGCAAACCTGTTTCTGTTAGGGTTGTTAGTTG
Source organism: uncultured Methylococcaceae bacterium (assembly GCA_903945375.1). Classification (GTDB taxonomy): domain Bacteria; phylum Pseudomonadota; class Gammaproteobacteria; order Methylococcales; family Methylomonadaceae; genus Methylovulum. The sequence continues at coordinate 55,435 of CAJAVP010000025.1, forward strand.
ATTTAGCAGGTCTGCCAAGGTGCGGGTGTAGCCTTTTTTGTCAGTCATATTAATTTTTAGGCTGAAGTCGCCTTGATTTGCAGCGGCATTAGCTATGGTTTGAATTTCCCCCATTACTTTGGCCAGCGAATCCACGGTATTGTTGACGCCTATTTTGGTCAAACCAAAAACTCCCGGGTAATTTTTAGTGATTTTCTGACTTAAATCACCCGCCGCCAAGGCATTTGTGACCCGCATGACATCATTTAAGCCTACCTCGGTGGTTTCAAGTAACTGATTGAGCATTGCGCTGAGGTTTTTTCCAAAGCCTTGCTTATTGGCTAAGTCAATTTTTTTACTAAAATCGCCGTGATCGGCGATATCGACAACGGTTTCTATTTCTTCTAATAAACCAGCTAGGCTATCTTGCATGATTTTCATCGAATGTAACATGCCGTGAGCGCTATCAGTGGCAAATGATTCCATGTCATTTTTTAAATCACCCTCGGCAATGCGTTCAGCCAGTATGCCTACGGTCGCTGATTCAATGGCAGTTTTCCTTAACTGAATGGCTAAAAATACGAGAACAACGGATTCAAAAACCACATAAGCGGCATGTAACAGTACAATGCCTAAGTTTGCCCCGGTACGGAATACCCAAACACCCAGTTGCGCCGCTTGTAAGTAATTACAGGCTAAATGATGAACAGCAACCAATGCGGCGGCAAATACGATAGGTCGCCAATCACGATAAGCTAATAAAAACGCTAAGGCGACAAAGACCCCAAAGTGCATTTCAATCATGCCGTGCGTGATTTGAATCTGTGCGGCTATTTGTATGACAAACGAGCTGGCCATAAAAAACCTTGTCATCAGTGTTCCAGGCATAGCACGCCAAACGAGTAATGGGATAATGAGAGCAGGCAACCCTATTAACAAACCAAAATTCAAATTTTCATAGACTAAACCGGTAATTATCGTCTCTAAAAACAGCAGACCAGCAACCGATGCCATAACGCGGTCTACTTGGGTGCGGATGGGTTTTAATAACTCTTCATGGTCAATCATAAAACTTCCTTCTATTTAGTCATGAATATGGGTGGAACACTGAAAACTCACGGGGGCATCTAAGATAAACCCACCTAAAACATAGCTGCTATACCCTAGCCAAGTCACTAGCAGCACGGTTGCCCATTGCGCTTGACGACTGCTGTTTTGTAAACACCACAGTTTTTCTTTCCGGTTTAAAAATTGCATTTTATTTCCTAGGTGGTGATGAATCATCTCAAGATGTTGGCTTGATTGAAGTCTAGTTTTAAAAGTATGTGGTTTAAATTAAGACCTAACACGGTTGTTAGCCATAAGAATTCTCTTTTCCTTACTTTATTATACGGCTGGTATGTTACGGTATCTTGAATTTCCGACATTCTTTATATTTTTGATATTGTGCGGTGATTTTTTTGCTGTTGCTGATTATTATACTTCGTAAGTCTATGGATTGCCTTATGAATAGAGATGTTTTAGCTCGCTCTTCCAGAAATCACGGATGGCAAAGAGGCTAAGCACATCCCTGAGCTTTGGATTTTGGTAATCCATGCCGAGACGCTCGTCTTAACTAGGTCATCACGATGAGTAAAGTTTGCTCCGTGGTGCTAGTAATAAATATCAGCTACCGATTAAAAGTCTGCTGACCGATTCAAAAACCGCGTGAAACATTGGTTTGGTGAGGCGCTTAGTTTGAATATTATAACGGCTAGTATGGTAAGAATCGACTAAATGGCGTGAGCCAGGTAGGTCGTGTTGGGCATTATGTTGAAATTTTGCAGCGCTGCTTTTCAGTTGATAAGCTTTTAGTACCGCTTGATGGGCGATCGTGCCCAGCGCCACAATGACAGCTTGTTCTGGTAAGGCGTTCAGTTCAGCAGACAAATAGGTATTACACAGCGTAATTTCTGAGGGCAAAGGTTTGTTTTGTGGCGGCAGACATTTAACCGCGTTGGTAATGCGACAACCTGTCAGCACTAAGCCATCGGCTAAATGTTCGGAGTTTGGGCAATTACTAAAGCCAAATTCATATAACGTCTCGTACAGCAATAAGCCGGCATAATCACCAGTAAAAGGACGCCCACTAGCATTGGCACCATGCATTCCAGGGGCTAAGCCGACAATCAATAAGTTGGCATCTGGATCACCAAATGGTGCAACAGGGCGAGCGTGATAAGTCGGATATTGTTGTTTGACGGAACGCAAAAAATCATCCAGTCGTTTACACTGCTGACAGTCTTGGTCAAAAATTGGGTTTGCTTTCATCATGATGGGTTGTCTCGCGCTAAGCTAATACTGCTTTGGGTGCGTATTATGCGTTAAACTGCTTGAAAACCGTCATCGTTTTATTTGTTATCCAAAGGCATATGGGTCAATTTACTGAGTCACGGGGAATGATAGATGTATTTGCATATTAAATGGTTAAAAACCAATCGATTATTGGCTTGCCTAGGCCTCACCTTATTGTTTATGTTACATACGGCAGGATGGTTACAGATACCAACCATGCAGCGTATGGAAGATATTTTCTATGACTTGCGCTTACGTCTTACGGTGGTCAATACCCTAGATCCACGCATTGTCATCGTAGATATTAACGAAGAAAGCTTGGCTCAAGAGGGGCGGTGGCCTTGGAGTCGCGACAAAATGGCCTATTTGGTGGATATGCTGTTTGATTATTACGGGATTAAATTGCTGGGTTTTGACGTTGTGTTTGCTGAACCGGATACCAGCTCCGGCGTGGCTTTGCTCGATAAATTGGCGACTGGATCGTTGCAAGGTGACAGTCTTTATTTATCAGAATTAGCGAAGTTACGTCCACAGTTGTCGTATGACGCGTTATTTGCCAAAAGCCTACAAAATCGACCGACGGTTTTGGGCTATTTTAGTAGTCATATTGATGAAAAAATAAAACAAATTGGGCAATTGCCCGTCCCTGTAACTCATGCCAAGGATTCGCCTTTTAGTGAGTTTTTATTTCATGCAAAAAGTTACACCGCTAATTTGCCCATTCTGCAATCGGCTGCGTTATCTGGGGGTTTTTTTAATAATCCTAATGTTGATCAAGATGGTATTTATCGACGTTTGCCTTTACTCATCCAATATCAAGATCATTTTTACCAAGCCCTATCGTTGGCGTTATTTCGAGCATTATTAGGCATGCCCGAGGTCAGTTTTGTGACGAGTGAGGACTATGCACTGACTAAAGCAGATAGCCGGCTGGAAGGTTTGCGGGTGGAAGGATTTACGATTCCGGTAGATGCGGGGGCGGCTATTTTAGTCCCTTTTCGAGGCAAACAAGGCAGCTTTGAGTATATCTCTGCCTCTAGTGTATTAAATGGCACAGCCGATGTGGACTCACTGAAAGACAAAATCGTGATTGTAGGGACAACGGCGGCGGGCTTATTGGATTCACGCGCTACGCCCGTACAAAGTTTATATCCCGGTGTGGAAGTTCATGCAAATGTACTCAGTGCGTTGTTGGATCAGACCTTAAAGTCCAGACCCAATTATATTATGGCAGCTGAAATTGCCGAATTATTGCTTATTGGTTTAGTGGCGATTGTTATTTTTCCTAATGTTTCTATTTTAGTGTCCGCAATGATTTTTGGTTTATTACTGAGCGCGACGATTGCCGGTAATTTTTATTGTTGGACGGTATTAAACATTGATACGAAATTAGCGACTCCCGTTTTCCTATTTTGTTTACTGTATGGGATACAAATTTTCTTCGGATTTTTCCTTGAGAGTCGTCGTAAAAAACAATTAGGTGATATTTTTGGACAATATATTCCCCCCGAATTAGTTACGCAAATGAGCCAATCCGATGAGGCATTTTCATTGGCAGGTGAAAGCCGCGAAATGACAGTGTTTTTTTCAGATGTACGTGGTTTTACGACACTATCAGAAACGATGGCACCGCAAGAGTTGTGTGAGCTGATAAATGCGATTTTCACTCCCACTACTCGTATTATTCATGATCACCAAGGCACCATCGATAAGTATATTGGCGATGCGATTATGGCGTTTTGGGGAGCGCCCATGCACGATACCCTACATGCTAGTCATGCGGTGCAAGCCGCTTTGTCTATTATTCAGATGTTAGACACCATGCAAGATCAATTGAAAGCCAAAAATTGGCCGATGATTGATATGGGTATCGGGATTAATACCGGCGTTATGAATGTCGGTAACATGGGCTCGGAGTTTCGCATGGCGTATACCGTGATGGGCGATGCGGTTAATTTGGGCTCGCGATTAGAAGGTTTAACCAAGCAATACGGCGTTAAGTTCATTGTCAGTGAAACAACTCAGCAAGCAGCAGCAGATTTTGCTTATCGGGAATTAGATCGGGTGCGGGTAAAGGGTAAGCTTAAACCCATTACGATTTACGAGCCGTTGGGAAAAATAACTGAAATAAGCGAGCAGCAGCGCGTCGATTTGCAACAACTGACGGAAGCGTTGTGTGCATTTCGTCAGCAACATTGGGATAACGCCAACACCATTTTTGCTCAACTCGCTCAGCGTCAGCCTCATGACAAGCTTTACGCATTATATCTTGAGCGAATTGCAATTTATCGGCAAAATCCGCCAAAATCCGATTGGGATGGCGTGTTTACCCATACCAGTAAATAATCCAATAATGTCATGCCCTCTGAATTACCAGAAAGACCCTTTGATAGTGTCACGTTTCTAAAAAATCTGACGACCCGTCCAGGTATTTATAAGATGTTTAATGACCAAGGCGACATTATTTATGTCGGCAAGGCAAAAAATCTTAAAAATCGTGTGTCCAGTTATTTTAAAACGCAAACGCCATCGCCCAAACAACAGGTCATGATGAGCAAAGTTGCTCATATTGAGGTGACGGTTACGCATACCGAGGGCGAGGCGTTATTACTGGAATGCCAGCAAATCAAACGCCATAAACCCCGTTACAATATTTGTTTACGTGATGATAAATCCTTCCCATACATCTATTTATCTACAGCCCACGAGTTCCCGCAAATTACTCTGCATCGCGGGGCAAAAAAATTGCCAGGCAAATATTTTGGCCCCTACCCCAGTTCAATTGCCGCTAAAGAAAGCCTAAAGCTGTTACAAAAATTATTTCCTGTTAGACAATGCGACGACTCGGTTTATAACTATCGCACGCGACCTTGTTTACAACACCAAATCGGTCGTTGCACTGCGCCTTGTGTCGGTTTGATTGATAAAGCGAGCTACGCGCTTGACGTTGACAGTACGATGTTATTTTTAGAAGGTAAAGGCGGCATTCTGATTGAACAATTGATTGTCAAAATGGAACAGGCAGCATCGGTGTTGGACTATGAGCAGGCGGCGTCAATTCGGGATCAAATTGTCCGCTTACGCTCGGTATTGGAAAAACAATTTGTACAAGGCGAGCGAGGAGATGTGGATGTGATTGCCTGCGCCAATCAGCTTAATGTCGCGTGTATTCAGGTTTTTTTTATTCGCAATGGTCAGCATTTAGGAAATAAAACGTTTTTTCCAAAAAGCACTCAGGCGTATGAACCGGGGGCTATTATTGAAGCGTTTATTGCTCAATATTATTTAGATCGACAAATTCCTCATGAACTCATCGTCAGTCATGAGCCGACAAACGGGGCATTATTAACGGAAGTTTTGAGTGCTCAAGCAAAACATGCGGTGCCTATTAGTGCCAAAGTGAGAGGCGAACGTGCAAAATGGTTGCAAATGGCAGCAACTAATGTCCAGCAATCTTTGCTAAGTAAGCTCGCTGAGAAATCGGGGCTTTACGCACGCTTTCTTAGCTTACAACAAGAACTAGGCTGCCCCGAGCTGCCTAAGCGCTTAGAATGCTTTGATATCAGTCATACGCAAGGTGAGCAAACCGTAGCCTCATGTGTTGTTTTTGATCGTGAAGGGCCACTAAAATCTGCCTACCGGCGTTTTAATATCACCGGTATTACAGGCGGTGATGATTATGCGGCTATTTATCAAGCGGTTCTTAGGCGCTTTAAACGTCAACAACAGGGAGAACATCCCGCGCCAGACATCTTGTTTATTGATGGTGGCAAAGGTCAAGTGAAGGCCGCGCAAAAGGCACTAGAGGAATTAAGCGTAAACAATGTTATGATAGTTGGCGTTTCCAAAGGGCCTGATAGGAAACCAGGAATGGAAAAATTAATTTTAGTCGATCAGGCGTTACCCAAAGCTGTGACGGCGGGTGCTAGCGGCTTATTACTGATTCAGCATATTCGTGATGAAGCGCACCGTTTTGCGATTACTGGACACAGACAACGACGCAGCAAGGCCAAAAAACAATCTATTTTAGAGGGCATACAGGGATTAGGGCCCAAACGACGACAACAATTATTAAAACAATTTGGCGGCTTGCAAGGTATCGCCCAAGCAGGTGTGGATGCCCTCAGTAGCATCAACGGCATCAGTCGACCATTGGCACAACGAATTTACGAGCACTTTCATCACCAAGATGGCAATTGAATTTAATATACCGACTACGATTACGCTGTTGAGAATTGCATTGATACCCTTATTAACGGTGGTATTTTATTTACCGTGGGATTTTTCTAATAAGGCATGTACATTAATTTTCATCATTGCAGGCATTACCGATTGGTTAGATGGCTATTTAGCGAGAAGAATGCACATGGAGACTCCCTTCGGTGCATTTTTGGATCCTGTGGCAGATAAGCTCATGGTGGCTATGGTGCTAGTGATTATTGTCCAACAACAAGCTTCGGCGTATTTAGCGATACCGGCGGCTATTATTATTGGTCGAGAAATTACCATTGCTTCATTGCGTGAATGGATGGCAGAAATAGGACAACGTGCGACGGTTAAGGTCTCGCAGCTGGCTAAATGGAAAACAGGTATACAAATGTTATCTATTGGGCTTTTGTTATATCGTGAAGATTTATTTGGTATTCCAATCAATCTCCTTGGCTATGTATTGTTATACGTTGCTGCTCTTTTAACATTATGGTCTATGGTCAACTACTTGCGAGCTGCATTCATAGCCATTGCTAAAGAATAACAAGGCTCTTGCAATATGATTGCTAGGGTTTCACTTACATTGATGCAGCCCACTGAATTGGCTGTGAAAAAAGAAAATGGATCAAGAAATAAACTCTACTCAGTTGGCCACTGATACACAGGCTGAAACTTCCGATGAAATCTTGCTAGTAGCGGTTAAGCTATTTGCTCAAAAAGGCTATTTTAATACGTCCTTGGGTGATATTGCTGAGGCGGCCAAATTGACTGAAGTCAGTTGTATCTACCAGTATTTTGATAACAAACAAGCGATTGCCGCTAAAATCTATGAGATGATTTTTGATAATCTCAATGTTTCGGTTGATGACATCCGGCGTAGATATCAAAAAGCCTCAGAGCAATTACGCGGTATTGTCGATTTATTTTTTAAGTTGACCGACGATGCGCCTTATTTAATGGATTTTTTGCTCAACGCAAAAACTGGCGAATTTCTCCCCGATCACAAACCTATCTATGCCATGCCGGCATTCATAAAAATTCTTAAAATCATCCAGAATGGGATTAGAGCCGGAGAAATTCGTAATATTGATCCTACCTTAGTTTCTGCCTACTTCTTTGGTATTATTTATAACACATTGCGCTTGGTGTTAAACGGTCAGCTTGAAAAAAGAGCGGATGCTTATCAAGCTCAAACATGGCTGGCCGCATGGAATTTAATTGCCAAGAAATCGACCTGTTTTTGATGGATTAGGGGCAATAGCGATTATATTACAGCAATTCTCATTATGAGAATTGCTGAACTTGGTGGGTCTAATCGTCTGCATGGTATTGCAACTGCGGGTATCCCGAAGAAAAATCAAAGAATTCCTAAAAGACTGGCTACATATTGACTTGAATACCAGCACCATTAACCAGTGCATCCATGAAGCGGGCTATCAGCCCAGTCGTCACTGAACAACTGATTACCGAACTATTGGCCAGCGATTTGCTGCATATCGATGAAACTGCCTGGAAAGAAGCCGGCAAGCTCGTTTGGCTATGGGCTTTTGTCAGTACCTATACCGTGGTTTACCAAATCGGTAAGCGCCATCGCTTGGTCGTGCAAC
>CAJAVP010000026.1 GCA_903945375.1 uncultured Methylococcaceae bacterium
GTCTTACTTTTGCGAACATTGACATTTCATACACTCTTATTTTCTCCTGCTTAAAACTAAGCAGGATACGTGAATTTCCTGGTCAATATTCGATCGGTACAAGCCTCTCCAGATGGTCAGTTTTCAATCGGCGCCAACAGTACAAATTATGAATATTCAGCAACTAACCAAACTAGACCGCCGTGGAATGTTATCAGCGGATCGCTGAAGCCAACAAGAGCCTATGAGAAGAAAATCAAAAAATCTATTTTGCTGAAGGTTTTTTGCATGATAGGCGTTTTGACCGCAGCGACACTGAAAATATCTTGAATGCCAAAATATTCTCTAGAATCCGTGAGGGATTAGCGTTGATCGAGACCATAAGGAAAAAAATCGCTTACGCGGACAGTATTTACCGGGTGAAATTGAGCGTATTCTGGATACGCTAAATCATGCCCCCGTGTTGGCGAAAATATCCGATATTGAAACCGAGATTGTTATTCTGCAAAAATATCAAGATGTTGTAAAAACGAACAAGCCGGATCTGGCGTTACTACGAGGTACATTTTTGGAGAATAGGACGCTTGATACCAACGAGGATTTTCACCTAAATCACAGAGACCGGCTAACCATTGCCGGTTTATTTTATGGCGAATTTATAGGGTCACCAGACATTTAGGCAGTAACTTTGTCGGTAACTTTTAAAATAATCTAATATAGTATTTTAAAAAACAACAAGTTACAAGTCAATTAAAGACCGACCTCGTACCAAATAAGTGTTTGAAGACGTGCAAAGAGATACACAAACCCGCAAGTCTAAGGCTTAGCGGTTTTTTTATTGTCCAGCGAAATACAACGAAAACCAACGGCATACACCCAAAACAATGACACAAAAACGTGTCACCGACATTCCGCGCCCCTCCTCAATGAGAGTTGCCTTTTTATTTTAATTCAACGTGTTTCGGCTTAAAACCGATCAAAATCATACAGACCTAAGAATAGTCTTGCCGTAGTTGGTCGGATTCGCGAAAAATTAAAACTTAGGTAAAACAAAAAACATATATTTTTCAATAAAGGGAAGAATGTTTGTTATACCATTAATAATGATGATGATGGTTTAGTCATAGCAGTGGTAGGGTAACATCAAACAGGTTCTAACTGCGGCGCATGACAGCCAGTACCTTGAGGACTGGCTGTCATGGCTTGCTATTTTAGATACGGTTATTTCAATTTCATGCAGTTTGCGTAGTAAGTGACTGTTGCAGACCAGTCAGAAAATACGCCCATAACGCCAACTTCTTTTGCAAGAACGTCTAACATGATCATAGTGTCGCCATCGGTTTTAATGCCGTCAGTCACTGATTGATAATAATAGCCGCCGCCATTTTTCAAAAGACCAGAGCGTTCTAGTGTCCAAGTGATGATTTTTAAACCAGATGCTTTAAGGGCTTTAGCATAATCAGAAGGAACGATTTTTTTGTTAGCATCAAGAGCGACTAAAGCCCAGGTTGGTGGCGCAACAATTTGAACGCCTTGAGCCACTAAATCAGGTATTCTTGCTGTTGCTGCTATCACTTGTTCTGGGGTATTCAAATCTTCCAGAGAAACGGCTTGTTTGCCAAATGCAGGCTCATTATCAATCCAGTACAGAATGTCTTTAATGTCAAAAGATTGTGGAAAAACCTTCTTAGGGTCAACGCCCGCCTCTTTGTATTCATTAATCATTTTTTGTGCATACATTTCTTGCGTAAAGCCATCAAATGGCATTGGCACGCTTGCGCCTTTTAACTCAGGCGTCATTTTTACGCCCAGTTTTTTGAACAGTTCAATGCTTTCCTTGTGGGTCATCAATTTGCCATTACCGGAATATAAATCGGTACGGAAGTTAGGTGTTGAATCCAAATATTCAGCGACTGTTTTAGCATTTGGATTACCTGCATCCATTTTGCCTTTTAGTGTTTTAAATTCAGCGACAGTAATATCACTGGTGCAGCATTTTACGTCTTTGAAGGGTGTTGCGCTGGTCAAATCAGGTTGTACTGAACATTTTCCAGCTAAAGGGGTATCAAGAATGTTGGTGGTGGTGTGTAAATCACATTGAGAATGACGACAAACCAGTTCTTTATCTTTGGTGAAAGTGACGTCACATTCAACAATACCAGCACCCATTTTTGCGCCAGCTTTATAAGATTGCTCGGTGTGTTCTGCAAATTGCAAGGCAGCGCCGCGATGACCGATTGAAAAATTGGTTTTAAAGAAAGGGCCTTTTGAACATTGTTGCAACTTGGTTTTCAGTGGGCTATTCGCCATATCATCAACCAAGAAGAAGGGTCTTGGTCCTAACTGGACTTTTTCATCGGCATGAGAAGCTAAAGGTGACAATGCAGCAGTCATCGCCGCAACAGCCAACATAGTTTTAAAAAAACGCATGTTATTCTCCAAAAAATATTAGTTTATGTGCTTAGAGGTGAACCAAGTTCACCCCTATGACTCTACGTTTCTTTTAAGTCGAATTGATGTCAATAGTGTTACAAAATGATTAACTAACGTTATGGTGTAAGTCATTAAGCAAAAACACTGTAATGCGTGATGGCGGCTTTAGCCGCCCACCACTCATATATTAATAAACTTGTACTTAACATCTCTGCGTTCGTTTGAGATTGAAACACAGCCTCTTTTACCCCCTAAAGTCACTGTGGTTTTTGCCAAACATCAAGGGATAGAGCTGAATATACGTTTTCTTATTTGCGCCACGGCGGCTTTATTTAACGTTGCGGTCCGCTCGTGATGTAGGCATAACGCACCTCGAAAGCCTAAATAATCCGGTTGCAAGGTGAGCAGCTCAGGAATATCAGACTGCCTTAATGATCCCGCCAAACCGCAAAGTAAATGCAATTGTTTGCTTAAGAGAACAAACTGTGCCAGTTGATCGTATGCTAAGTGTTGCATCAGAGAACCATGCTGTTTATTCATCGTGTCGAGCATGACACCTTTGAAGCCCGCTTTTTTTAATTGACCTAGTAACGTAAGATCAAATACTTGGTCAGCAAATAAAACGGCAATTAATGACAGGTGTGGCGAGACCTCTGCCAGCGCGGCAAGAGTGTTAAGCGAGTCGCCATCTGGAAAAAAACCTATTTTGATGTAATCAATGCCGGTTTCTGACAGTGCCATGACCGCATTTAAGACAAGCGTCGCTTGCAAGGGTAAATCACCAATCGTGGCACTAATGGGGCAACGACCTTGGCAGTGACCAACAATTTCGTTAATTAATGACAGCGGTAATGCACCTAAAGCCCCTGCCGAGGGTTGTTTTAGATCGATGATGTCAACTTGTGCGTCTAATACCAGTAAGGCTTCGTCAACGCTGGTAACGCTGGCTAACATGCCGGTCATGATTTCACTCCGCTGCTAAAATCTTCAATTGCAGTCATTAACCACGCCCATGCTTCACACTCACGCTCTCCCGCTGTTTTCTCAAAACCAATACGCAAATAAGCCAATTCCGAGGCTATTTTTTCAGCAGACAGCATGGATAAACGACTGACCAGAATTGCCGCTTCTAAAACCGCAAATTGTGCCCGATTAAAGCCATTGAATGGCGCGTGATTAGCCTGATACACGGCTCGACAAATCACTTTAGGACGCACCGGATGCTCTTCAATATCCAGCACTTCAAGCTCGCTATGCGCCAGCGCACAGGCTAGGACCGGTGTGCTTATTTTTTCGGCATCACGCAGCGGCCAGTTACGTCGTCCGGTCAAACAACCTGCAAAGACACGCACATCATCACAATAATTTATGACCGCGACATGGCTATCACGCAGATTATCAAGTGTGGTAGAGGGGCGAAAAGGCAAAATAATTATTTTATCTTCGTGCTGATGAATACCCATTGGGGCTAAATGAACAATGCCATCGGCATTATGGGTGCTAACAATGGTTTCTTGAATCATGCGTATTTAAGTTTTAGATAACGTAGTTCCAGCGGGTTTAAAGGTATGTAAATCTACCGTGCTTTCCGTAGTTTTACTAGCACAGCCCCAGTTAAGAGCTTGATCTTGAGTGAAACGTTTGCCCAGTTGCCAAGCGATTTCAGCCCGCGCTAATTCAACACCCAGATAAAAAGCATGTCCCCCATCTTGTTCAACGTGCAATTTAGGATAGAGTTCAAAGGGGTCTGTGGCAGTGTAAAAACCTTCGCGGTTGTAAATATGAACGCCATCGCTGCTGGTTTGTATGCGATAACTTGGGTCTTTTATTTGTGTATAAAATTCTTTTATTTCTGATAAGTCATAAGGAAATGGGGCGGTTTCATGTAACGCCATTAAGCCCGGATGAATATGTTTAGGTAAGCTATTTTGGTTTTTGGCGGTCAACATGATGCGTCGTGCTAAATCCGCTTCACGGATGGCGTGGCAAGCATGACGACTGACTTCGGTGGCTAAGATGTGATTGATGTGAAGTTCCGAGCAAATCCCTAGAAGTAAAGCATTCATGCCCATCGTATCGGCATGAGTTAATTCCGTGATATTACCAACGCCCATCATCATTTCAATATCAGGATGTCGATTTCTAACTTCTTGATAACGTACAATGGATTGAGTAAAACCAAAATGTATTGGATCTAAAATTGGGTCAACAATAAAGGCACGCTGCTTCGCTTGCAGCGTTTGGATGGCTCTATCTAATGAGTCAAGGTCTTGATGTTGTTCAGGAATGATGATTGGCGTTGCCGCAACTTCATCGGCAATCCAGAGGCTACTTTCGTGTAGACTTAGCATGTAATCCGCACCGGCTTTAGCGCCTCTGAGTAAATCCTGTTCATTGAGTGAATCAATACTCACTATAAAGCCTTGTTGCTTTAGAGTCTGAATCAACTCTTCCATATGCGGAAATGGCGTATTCGGCAAACAACCGATATCAATAACATCTGCGCCATTTTGTTGATAATAGACCGCGCGTTTTAGCACCTCATCAATACTGACATCAGGCGCGTCAGTAATTTCAGCAAAAATTTTCACCTGATATTGACTCAAATCGTAAGTGTGGGCTTTTTTGCCAAAAAATTGCGGTAAATCTTTGAGTTCTTCAGGGCCTCGCTCAATGGGTAGATTAAATTGCTGCGCTAAAGCGACAATATCACCACGGCAGCGACCGGGTAAAATAATACGATCTGCTCCGAAGGTATCTTTTAAGCGTCTGGCAATCATGTCCGTCGTCATCAGAGCGGCGACTTTAACGCCGGGTTGATGAATCGTATAACTGAACTCTGGTTGCATTTTTTCCAAAATCTGACACAGTTGTTTTTCTGCCAGTCTACCGGTAAGAAATAAGATATGTTCGCTCATTGCAAGCCAGCCAGTCGAGTATTCACTTGAATAATCAGCTCATCCACACTTTCGACAACTTGCGTGTACTCAAAACGACGTAATTTTTCAGTTCCTTCTAAATCAATTTTGCGAGGATAGACCATCACTTTACCGCCTGGCGCGGTCGTTTCCATTTCTGGTGCAATGTCGCAAGGGTAAATAATACTGGGAACACGGCATTTTCCAGCTTGGGAATACAGATTGGTCACTAAGGTATCGGCAATGCCTAAAACACATTTGGCGACAGTATTAGAGGTTGTGGGAGCCATAACAAACGTATGGTAATAACCTTTATAAAAATGACCCACCGGCGGCGCAGATGCCGCTTTGTCGCGGTAAACAGGCAAGCGATCACGCAGCTCGCTAGTAGAAATACCGTACATTTTTAACACCTCTTCACCGGCTTGACTGAGATACAAATCAACGGTGTCTAAGGTCAGTAAAAAATCCAAGCATTCTTTTATATAGTGACCCGAGCCAGTGATTGCCCAAGCTAATCGAGGTTTATTCATTTATTGTGTGAAGTAAAAAATCAAGGCGGCATTATACGCGAAACCTTATGATTCAGCTTAGTCTTCTCTTTAGAAAGGCTATGGATTTACTTCGTATTAGACAGTGTGACGGATATAGCGTTTGCTAATCAGGCCGTCATAATTGTTGAGCCAGAATTTGCAATGGGTGAGTTACTGAGTTGTGCTCAGTATTTAAAAATGCTGCACACGCATAATTACTACTGATGACCTGCGTTACGCCGGCGGTTTTGATGACCTGCTGTTTTAGCTTGCAAAGTTGTTGGGCGTTTTCTGGATGTGTGAGTTGATAAGTACCCGCCGCACCGCAACATAACGCATTATCGGCTAACGGGATAACTTCCAATGCCGGTATTTTTGCCAATAACGCGTACACGGTTTGCTGATTTTTCAAGACATTGCGTTGGCTACACGGCTCGTGAATCGCTATTTTTTCCGCTAAGGGCTTCAATGTAAAATCATCAGGCCAATGTTCGAGTAAAAAATCAAGGATATCTTGTAAGCGTTGCTTAAACTTGTCCGCTGCGCTTGTGTCTTCTATCTCATATTCACTTAACATGGCCCCGCAGCCGGTTGTTGTAAACACCACAGCATCAACATTCAGGGCATTGAAAATAGCGATGTTGTTTTTGATTAGGGCGGTGGCATTAAAGCCATTGTGTTGGTGTATTGCACCGCAGCATCCCTGTGATAAAGGAATAATAACGTCATAACCAATCGCGTTAAGTAATTGAATAGCGGCGTGTAAGCTGGCTCGATCAAAGTGTTCCGTTATACAGCCAGTGAATAACGCGACTTGTCCGAGTTTGCGGCGTGTACTGGGGTAATGTGTTGCTAAGGGTTTAAGGACGGGATTAGTCAACAAGGCTTCAGCCTCTGCTAATCCTAGTTTTTTCAAAAGACCACTACGCCGTATGGGCTGTTGTAAACCACTACGGAGATAAAAGGCTAAGCTGGGCATTAATCTCGATCGCCACGTTTTATGTGCAATAAGTGTCAATGCCAACTTGGCAAATAAACTAGGCGGTTGGGCTAACTGCGCTTGAGCTTGGTCAAATTGTGCGGCGTAAGACATTTTGCTGGGGCAGACCGTTTCACAGGCTCGACATTGCAAGCAGTTGTCTAAATGTTCGCGCTCGGTTGCGCTGATGCTTTGCTTATCGAACAAAATTTTACGTAAGGTGCGGACGCGGCTACGTGGTGTTTCTTCTTGGCTGGCAAAAAGCGTAAAGGTGGGACACGTGTGCAGACATAAACCACAGCTAAGACAATCGGCCGTCTCAGGCAACGGCGAATAGTAAGTCAAATCATCGTCTGGTATAGCAAAAACCATATCCGCTGGGTCGAACATGATTAAGACTCCATTACTTTAACATAAGCCCGACGTAGCAATTCCATTTCAGCTGGTTGACGCCCTCTGAGTTCGGGTAGGGTTTTGAATTTGCAATCGCGGCTTTGTAGGAGTGCATGAGGCGGATCAAGCAACATGAATCGAGCCATATAAACGGTAATTAAGCCGTTGGATGTGTCGACTTGTTCACTAAACCCCGCCTCAATTTGCAGTAAATCGTTTTCAAAATGGTACAACTGGTTGATTGCCGTTAGCAATGTTGAGGGATGCAATGAAACTTTGCTGTTGACAAATTCCTCTTGTTCTAAAGTGCTGGATAATAAGGGCAAAGGCTTTGGAAAACAGATGTGCTGTCCGTCGTTGTGTTGAGCAAACAGGGTTAGCGCACTAATATCACCCTTGTAATACAGAATGAGACGGTGGTTGTTGAATAAATCCTCAGTAGCCATTCGTGCCTTCCGATAATAGGGTTTGTTTTTCAGTGAATTGCTGCTTATCCCACAAGGTTTTATAGCAACTATCCAAATGCGATAAGCGTGTGTTGGTCTGTGTCAATAGGTCGTAATCAGGAAATCGATGGCGATTGCCTGCGCCATACCAAGCTTCCATGCCTAAACTGAGTCGTTGTTTGTCCGCTGCACAATCGACGATCTGCTGTTTTACCCAGCTCATACTATGGTTAGGCGTAAGTTCGGCAAGCCGATATCGAACACTATCAGCAAAAATCCGTACCCCACCGCCTTGCGCTACGGTCTGATAAACCCGCTCAGCATCAATAATTTCCACGCCCGCTAGATAATCAATGCCGAACTCATGCAGCTGAGGCAACCACGGTAGCGTAGGCCCCATCAAAACGGTTGTGGCATGGCGTGATAATTCGGCTAATCGTGGAAAAGTTTTGTTGGGAATAGAGCTTGCAGTTAAGAACACCCAATCGGCTTTAGGCAGTAAGAATTCAGCCGCACTATCGGGTAAATCACCTGTTTGTGGCTGTCTCTCCAATACGCTGAGCTGCATGTGTGCTTGATAGCGTTCTATTCCTGGATAATGACCGATCACGACGACATTTTTACCTTGCAAACGTGGTAAAAAATGATCGAATACCGCAAGGTTTGGCAATTCAGGGTTAGCCTCTAACAATATGGAATGGGGCAGTGCACGACTGTTTAGGCAGCAATTAATAGCTGCCATAGCAACCGTCGCTTTGTAAGGCTCCCAGTCCAAAATCCAAGCGGCTAAATCGGTAATGGGCTTGTGGGTCAACGTGCCTGACCACGGTAAGGTTCGTGTGGCTACATTTGGACTCATGGCTAAACCCGTGGCTTGTTGGGTATCGTCTTGGCAAAGCGTCCAAACTAAGCCGATCAATAGTTTGTCGGCTTTGGTTTGGCTGCTGCACGAATCTAGCAGGAGTTCATAAAAAGGACTGGGCATGATTAAGCAGTCATTTTTTGTGGGACGGCAAAGCCTACGATTTCCAGCCATTCTTCAATATCTGCATCAATAATTTCCATGCCGATTTTTTTGCAATAACGTATTTCTTTATCCGTAGGCTGTTTGTTGAGCACCCAACCTTTGGGCTCATCACCGTCACGGATAATATCCGCAAAGACCATGCGTTCCGAATCGCGGTTTAGGCGCAAGCCTAAGCACAGATATTTTTTGTTTTTACGGTAGGTTTTAAGAAAATCAGGAATGGCAAAGCCGCCCATCAGTTCCGTAATGTAGTCCACATAATCCGCATCGGAGGCTATAAAATTGGCTTCTGGCTTGGGTGTACCCATCGGTTTGAAGAGAATAGGCAGGCGTTGATCGACTTGATCTTGAGAAATTTCAAAATAATCGCTGCCGTCAAATTGATAGATTTTATAGCGGTAGTGGCTGGCACTGATTCGTGCTAGGCCTACGATTAAGGTGTGTTCTTCATCCGCATAACTCTCTTGTAATTGGGTATCGCGGTTAATATCGACAACATAACTGGGTCGCCAGTGCGCCAGCCAATCGTGAACAGCGGCGCGAGTCCACGCGGTTTCTCCGTAAGTTTTCGTCAGAAATTGGCTTAAAAAATTTCGTCCGCGTTTTAATTCCAAATTCATAGCGGCACGGGGAAACTCATACATCAGTTTGGGTGCCATGGGTTGACCATTATTCATAGCCAAAATGAGACTGTCACTAGAAGCCGGCATAGCTTGTCCGGTTGTTTTGTTCTTGGCATCGAACAATACACCGGGACCTAGATAGGGTACGATTTTGTTGTCGTATAAACCTTCTAAAATTTCAGAAAACAACGGGGATGACATAACAAACTCCTGGATGGCTAAAATGCAAATATATAATGCAAAAATCAATCCAAGTATTTATTTTATTTCATCATTATGATTAATAATGATTTTTTGTTTTTTGTTGCCAAGATTATTTGTGAGCTTTATGACAACCCAAACCCATAGCTAGGCGCTTTGTCGATGATTTAGTTTTAATTCGTCTGCGCTCTTGCCAAACGCATGAGTTGCTTTAAATCCCTAACTGTCTGCTCTAATCCTGAAAATAAGGCTTGGGCAATAATGGCATGACCAATATTCAGTTCGACAATCTGCGGTATCGCACAAATGGCTTCGACATTATAAAAATTCAGACCGTGTCCGGCATTGACTTGCAAACCTGCACTCTGTGCATAATAAGCCGCTTGCTGAATACGAGACAATTCCGCAGCTCGGCTTGGTGCGGTTTTAGCTTCTGCATAATGACCCGTATGTAATTCAATCACCGGCGCTCCTGCGGCAACCGCCGCGTCAATCTGTGCTGGATCGGGATCAATGAATAAAGAAACTTCGATACCCGCTTCCGCCAGTTTGTCACAAGCGGTTTTGATACGTACCAGCTGAGTGATAACATCCAAGCCGCCTTCCGTCGTCAGTTCCTCGCGTTTTTCAGGGACTAGACAGCAGGCATAGGGGCGGATTTTGACGGCAATATCAAGCATTGCTTCCGTGACCGCCATTTCCATATTTAAGCGCGTATGGATTTTATCCTTCAATGAATACAAATCGTAATCTTGAATGTGGCGACGATCTTCGCGCAAATGTGCTGTAATCCCATCCGCCCCAGCTTGTTCAGCAATCAACGCCGCTTGCAGCGGTTCGGGATAAGGCGTACCTCTGGCTTGTCTTAAGGTTGCGATATGGTCAATATTGACACCTAATAAAATGGGGAGTTTGTTTTTAGTCATAGTTTTTTGATAATTTGGTTAATAACAGCACGACTTTTAAGCGCTCTACCTTGCAACTGAGCCTCAATCACTATCCGCATGAGTTGTTTTATTTCTGCAAGAATGCTTGGTTCTGTTAACACATTATGTTTTAACGCCAATAAGCTTGCTCCTGAAAATAGGCCATTTTCGGCAGCGACAATGCCTAGACCGGGTTTAAAGAAATATTTTTTGTCTGCAACAATCGGATATTCGGTGTCTGCTTCACAATCCAGCACTAAGCCATAGCCAATATATTCTAACAAGCGGTATTCAAAAAGACGCAATGCCGATTCTATTTGATCCGGTGAGCTAGCCAGTGCGCTTAAACACTGTTGGTATTCCACAAATACTTCTGGATGCGGATCGTATGGGTGTAAAAACACTTCTAGTAACTCATTAAGATAAAAGCCGCAATACCACGCCAGTCCAGTTAGCTGGAATGCGGGCTGTTGAGCTTCCACGCCTGTTAAGAGCTTTAAACTGGCTTTGCCAACAAAAGAAAGTTTCAACGGGATAAAGGGCTGCAAAATACCTGCTGTTTTGGATTTAACTTTTCTGACACCTTTAGCCAAAATCGGCACTCGACCAAAGTCTTGAGTCATAACATCAAGTATTAAGCTGGATTCTCGGTATTTTTTATATTGTAAGATAAATGCAGCTTGTAATTGAACCGCAACTTCAGTCATGAAAGCCTAAGCTTTGTAAGGCACGTTCGTTATCAGACCAGCCTTTTTTTACTTTTACCCAAAGTTGTAAATACACTTTTTGCCCAATCAATTTTTCAATATCGAGTCGAGCATCCGTGCCAATTTTTTTGAGCATTTCCCCTTCTCTGCCAATCACGATATTTTTTTGCGTCAATCGCTCGACCCAAATAATCGCGTAGATTTTGCTGATACCTGCCAATTCTTCATAACGCTCTATTTCTACGGTCAATTCATAAGGCAACTCAGCCCCTAAACGGCGCGTTAATTTTTCTCTAACAATTTCAGCGGCTAAAAAGCGCTCTGGTCTATCGGTGACTTGATCTTCAGGATAAATAAATTCTCTTTCGGGCAATAGGCCAAAAATTAAGTTTTCAAGCTGATCTAGGTTAGTGCCTTTTAGTGCAGAAACTGGTATTAAATGCTCAAACGGATAGCGATGTTGAGCGGTCGCAAAAAAGCCTAGCATGATGTCTTTTTGAAGCAATTTGTCGACTTTATTAACGGCAAGAATGACCGGTAAACCGGCTTGTTCTAATTTTTTGAAAATGACCTCATCGTATTCATGCCAAGAGGGGCCATCAATTAACCAAACGACCACATCTACGCCCATTAAAGTCGCGTCTGCGGTACGATTTAAATGTCGATTCAATGCGCGTTTTTCATTGTCGTGCATACCGGGCGTATCCATGTAGATGGCTTGCCCAGCGTCTGTCGTGTTAATGCCCAGAATACGATGACGTGTCGTTTGCGGTTTTCGAGAAGTGATGCTGATTTTTTGCTTCAGCAAATGATTCATTAAGGTTGATTTGCCAACATTAGGTCGCCCAATCAGTGCAACATACCCACAATTCATTAATTTTCCTTTTGTAATAAGACGAGCATTTGCTCAGCGGCTGCCTGTTCGGCTTTTTTTCGAGAAATACCAGTACCGATACTTGTCTCTTCAATTAAAGATACGCTGCATTTAACTTTAAATGTTTGCTCATGAGAAGGCCCTGTCATTGTCAATAACGCATAATCAGGCAATTCCAATTTTTTTGATTGCATCAACTCTTGCAATTGGGTTTTAGGATCTTTTTGCCAATTGTTCATCGACAGGGATTGTAATTTTTCAGCAAATAAAATTTCAATCCATTGCTGACAAGCGACAATACCTTGGTCTTTAAATAAAGCCCCCATCACCGCTTCCATCGCATCCGACAAAATAGAGTCTCGTCGATAGCCGCCACTTTTCAGCTCACCAGAGCCTAGCACTAACGAATCACCTAATTGATATTTTCTAGCCAACTCCGCAAGTGATGATTCGTTAACCAGACTTGCACGCAAACGGCTTAACGCCCCTTCACTAGCTTCAGGAAAGGTATCATAAAGTTTTTGTGCAATCACAAACCCAAGAATAGCATCGCCCAAAAATTCCAAGCGCTCGTTATTATGTGAACTAGCGCTACGATGCGTCAGAGCGGTTGTTAATAGCTCAGGATTGTTAAAAGATAACCCTAGATTTTTTGTCAAAACTTCAGGATTTCTGAACACTTATTCTCCTATCTCGATTTGATCGTTAAACTCTATCAATACGCTGAGATTACCTATAATTTTTTTTATGACATTGTATTGAATAACTATTTTCAGATAACTCCCACCTTGGATAATCGTTATGTCATCATGAGTAACATCGGACACATAATTAGTGTTAAAGTTTTTTGTTAAGCGTGTGCGTATTTCTGCCTCGGATTCGTTTTCAATTTCCTTGGTTTTTTGAAGCGTCGATAGTGTGGATGTCACTTTACTGTGATCAATATAAATGGGCGCAATTTTTAAAACCAGCATAATGCAAAAGCCCATTATGCCCAGTAAAAAAACCAATGAAATTAAACTTAAGCCTTGCTGATGTTTTAATGATGAATACATAGGTATCCCTAATGCGGTTAATTTTTTGTTCATTTAAGTACAGTACCTATGCGCTCTATGCCCAAGCCTTTATGCTGCCAATCCCAACTCATCCAAATGAAGAACGCTTTACCTACCAAATTTTGTTCAGGGACAAATCCCCAATAACGTCCATCATTACTATTATCGCGATTGTCGCCCATGACAAAATAATTGCCTTCAGGTACAACATAAACACCTTCGGCTGAAATAGCCTCATTTCTTATTAGAACACTGTGTTCAACACCGGTTAGATTTTCAAGTAAACGCTCAGCCCCTGTCATATCTTGACCTTGCCCTACGCCTTCATAACGCCCTAATGAAACATAATTGACGAGCTGGTCGTTGACATAAAGTTTTTTGTTATCGTAAACAATGCGATCACCTGGCAAACCAATGACTCGCTTAATGTAATCAACGCTAGGGTCTTTAGGATAACGAAAAACGACGATATCGCCTCGTGCTGGCTCATTTAACGCGAATATTTTTTTGTTGATAACGGGTAGGCGAACACCATAAGTGAATTTATTGACCAAAATAAAATCACCCACCAACAAAGTTGGCATCATCGAACCGGATGGAATACGGAAAGGTTCGGCCAAAAAAGAACGTAACACCAACACAATCAAGACAATAGGGAAAAATGAGCGGGCATATTCAACCAGCCAAGGCTCATTCTCTTCCACATAGACCGTACCAGAAAATTTCAGAGTTAATAAATAACCGCCCCAAATAACGCCGGTGACGAGAGAGGCCAGTAGCAAAAAAAAGGAAAAATCGAAGTCCATAAATTAAGTGAATTGTTATTAATAAAATTTGGTTAGGAAAAACGAGCCGTCTTATTCCTTGTTGAGTTGTAAAACGGCTAAAAAAGCTTCTTGCGGGATTTCTATATTGCCTACTTGTTTCATGCGTTTTTTACCTGCCTTTTGCTTTTCCAGCAGTTTTTTCTTGCGACTGATATCACCACCATAACATTTTGCCGTAACATTTTTACGCATAGCTTTTACTGTTGAACGGGCGATGACTTTTGAACCGATTGCCGCTTGAATGGCGACTTCATACATTTGTCGTGGTATTAAATCTTTCATTTTTTCCACCAGATCACGACCTCGATTTTGGCTCATCTCTTTATGAACAATAATGGACAAGGCATCGACCTTATCACCGTTAATCAAGACATCCAATTTCACTAAATCGGCTTCTTGAAAACGTAAAAACTCATAATCAAACGATGCAAACCCACGACTCACGGATTTAAGTCGGTCAAAAAAGTCCAAAACCACTTCACTCAGCGGCATCTCATAATGTAGGGATACCTGGCGACCTGCAAATTGCATGTCTTTTTGCACGCCGCGCTTTTCAATACAAAGCGTAATAACACCACCTAAATATGTTTCTGGAACCAGTATATTGGCACGAATAATCGGCTCACGGATTTCTTCAATTGTTCCTATGTCGGGTAATTTTGCAGGGTTATCAACCATCAACACTTGACCACCGTGGGTAATAACTTCATAAATAACCGTAGGTGCGGTGGTAATTAAATCGACATCATATTCACGTTCCAAGCGCTCTTGCACAATTTCCATGTGCAACATGCCCAAGAAGCCACACCGAAAACCAAAGCCTAATGCTTGCGAGGTTTCTGGCTCAAATTGTAAGGCGGCATCGTTGAGATTTAATTTATTTAAGGCTTCCCGTAAATCTTCATAGTCATCTGAGCTAACTGGGTAAAGTCCTGCAAAAACGCGCGGTTGTACACGCTGAAAACCGGTCAATTGCTGGGCGGCAGGCTTATCTGTCCAAGTCACCGTATCGCCTACGGGCGCACCAAAAATATCTTTAATACCCGCCACCAAAAAACCGACTTCACCCGTGTTGAGTACCTCTTTTTCTAAACGTTTAGGCGTAAACACCCCAACTTTTTCAGCTAAAAAGGATTTACCGGTCGACATGATGGTGATTTTTTGCTTTCTGCGAATGCTGCCATGCACAATTCTAACCAGGGACACAACCCCTAAATAACTATCAAACCACGAATCAATAATCAACGCCTGTAAAGGCCCATCGATATCGCCTTGCGGTGGTGGCACTTTAATAACCAATTGCTCCAGTACATCCAACACCCCCAGACCGGTTTTCGCACTAATCATCAAGGCTTCGTCCGCAGGAATGCCGATAACCTCTTCGATTTCAGACTTGACGCGCTCAGGCTCGGCGGAAGGTAAATCTATTTTATTTAAAACAGGGACAACTTCTAAACCCTGCTCTATCGCGGTATAACAATTGGCAACACTTTGTGCTTCTACACCTTGAGCGGCATCGACAACCAGTAATGCCCCTTCGCAAGCAGCTAAGGAACGAGAGACTTCATAAGAGAAGTCTACATGCCCGGGTGTGTCGATAAAATTAAGCTGGTAAATTTCCCCATCTTGGGCTTTAAAATCTAGCGTCACGCTTTGCGCTTTAATAGTGATACCGCGTTCACGTTCAATATCCATTGAATCAAGAACTTGTGCAGACATTTCCCGGTCGGATAAGCCACCACACAGCTGTATGAAGCGATCGGCTAAGGTTGATTTACCATGATCGATATGCGCGATAATGGAAAAATTTCTGATATGTTTTAAATCCACTGAGTTTCTTCTGGTAAAAGTTAATGGCTTAGGACTGCTAACGGCTACGGCTATCAGCATGACTCGATATGACGGGCATTGTAACAGAATTAATGGCTCTTAAAGTCACTTTCAGTGACTCATCAGCAATTCTCATTATGGCAATCACAGTAAACACGGAGTCTAATAGCCTCAGCTATTGAAGGGCACAAGAAGCGTGTTGTAGGACTTTATTAAATTCATCGATCAAAAGTCTTTTAACAGGGCAAAGCGACTTTAGCTGTTTTACTCCAGCTTAGGTCGTCATCAACAGCGATTGAAAATGCAGCAATTCTTCTGCGGGCTTAAATTTAACAATGCTAGAATAATTGCTCTACACAATCACAAATTAAGGAATACTGTCACAATGTCAAAAATTACAATTGAACATAACCCAACTGAAGAAAAACTCAAAGAATTAGGCGTAGCTAATTGGGAAATTTGGGAAAAAGAAATCTCCCAATTTCCAATTGACTTTGACGAGACAGAGAAAGCGTATATTTTGGAAGGCGAAATTATTGTCACACCTAAAGACGGAGAGCCTGTACATATTGTGCCAGGTGATTTAGTCTTTTTTCATGCTGGCTTAGATAGCCATTGGCAAGTTATCAAGCCGTTACGCAAGCATTATAGCTACGATTAATACGGTAAATACCGACATAGCTTGCCGGTATTTAAATCTATCAGACACGAGACCAGCAGTCTCGTGTCTTGCAAAAGCCTAACTTTCCGTAACCTTCAACACCAACGCGCCCAATGGTGGCAAGGTCAGCCAGATGGAGTGCGGGAGGTTCATCCACGGCATAGGTTGTGCCCATACAGAGGCATTGCCGATGTTGCTGCCGTCGTAGTAACTGGAGTCGGAGTTTA
>CAJAVP010000027.1 GCA_903945375.1 uncultured Methylococcaceae bacterium
GCAATCATGTTTTTTGCAGGCTACCTGAAGCTTTTCCAAATAAAAATGGTAATCCGCCTCAGAACAAAAAATCTCGGAACGATTGTTACCGCGAACGATAACATGCTGCGGTTGGCCGGGAATCATGATTCTTGGGAGACGTGCCATAAAATTGATCCTAAAAAAACAATTAGATGCAGTTTATCTGGTTTTTAATTAAAAATCAATCCAATCTGACCCCATTGATTTTCGCGTTTAACGCCTCCAGTGACTCCTCTTCAGGAAGCGATTGACGCCACTCGGTATAATCAAATAGATCTCGCTGAATCAGTGCCACAAAGCGTTCAGCCTCTACATTGCCCAAATATTGTGCCAAAACCTGTACGCCACGGCTTCTGATTTCTGTATCTGTCATCATGGATTTGTCTCCTGAATAAATCCGATAGGATCGGTGATGTGAAGAGCCTGAACCTGAGTTGCATACTTCAAAATACCTTTGTCAGTAGTTAAAAAGTAATCACAAACAGCATGTATGGCGCATGCAACATGAAACGCATCCATCTGCTTGAGTCCTAACAATTTCATCGTGGATGCATGCTGCATGATTGCTTCGCTAGATTCAATATCGTCGTAAGCGTAGCCTCGCCATTTAGCAATCTGTTCGCGACGATCCCGATAGGGATTTTTGCTATTTTCGTAATCAAGAATGTAAGACCAGACCAGATGATAACAACTAGAACGAATCTGATCTTGTATACGCAGCTTGGCTTCTGCTTCCAAACGGACGCGAAAGTTGGATTGATCATCAAATGGACGATTAAAGCAACAGTTGTCAAGGTAGAGTTTCATGCTAGGCTTAATCGTTGCCATGAATTAATAGATCTGTCCACAGCTAACCGGCTGGAAGCCGGTGGTTTTAACCTTATGATGGAAAATAAATCTTGGTGCATGACGCTAACGCTCATGCACCCTACGTTGTATACGGGGTACGCGGTGAAGATTTTCCAAATAAAAATGGTAATCCGCCTCAGAACAAAAAATCTCGGAACGATTGTTACCGCGAACGATAACATGCTGCGGTTGGCCGGGAATCATGATTCTTGGGAGACGTGCCATAAAATTGATCCTAAAAAACAATTAGGTGCAATTTATCTGGTTTTTAATTGCTGAATTAGGCATACATCAGTCTGCGACCTTTCGGTGCAGGCACGGTATCACCAAACTCATAGGCGGTATCAACCCAAAGCTGAATCGCCTCTTTAATGTTGAAAAGGGCAGCCTCATAGGTGTCGCCATGTGCCATACAACCAGGCAACTCAGGAACCTCAGCCAAATAAGCTTGATCATCTTCACTCCAATAAATAATTGTTTCATACTTAAACATTATTATTTCCCAATAAGTTTGTATTTGACCAAAATGTTACGTACCTGACGAACTTGATAAGGTTTCGCATTAGCACCATCTTTTTGCAAATTAACTTTTTCTTCAACGCCATTCTTTCTGAAAACATGATGGCTACCTTTAATACGCAAATCAAAGCCTAAATTTATCAAAATATTGCATAGCTCATCAAAGCCAATATTGGCATCAGATACACCACTCAAAATTTTTAAAATCAATTTATCAAGACTGCCCATAATATTTCTTTCCTGGTTTATTTAATAAGGGCTTGCCCCCTATTGTCCCTAAAAAAACAATTTGATGCAGTTTATTTGGTTTTTAATTGAAAATCAATCCAATCTGACCCCATTGATACCCCTTTTCTTTTCTTGCCTCTTTTATTCTAAAGTAGTAACGTTTATACATTACCGATTCAAGTAGGAGATCGCTACCATGACCATCACAACCCTTTCCAGCCGAGAGCTGAACCAGGACATTACCCGCGCAAAGAAGGCAGCCAAAGGCGGCCCCGTATTCATCACAGACCGAGGAAAGCTAGCTCATGTATTGCTGAGCATCGAGGAATACCGGCGACTTACAAACCAGCAACGCAACATTGCCGATTCGCTAGCTATGCCAGGCGTAGCAGACATTGAATTTGAGCCGCAGCGCATAACTATCGGAACTCAGTTACCTGATTTATTATGATGTACGTTCTCGACACCAACGTGGTATCTGAGCTACGAAAAATTCGGGCAGGTAAGGCAGATCCGAATGTCGCGGCATGGACCGAAAAAATCGATGCCACCAACCTTTTTGTGTCTGCCATCACTATTATGGAGCTGGAACTTGGAATTTTATCGATTGAGCGCAAGGACACAACTCAAGGGAAAGTGCTGCGAGCCTGGCTGGAACACCGCGTTTTGCCAGAGTTCGATGGACGAATACTGCCCGTCGATACGGCAGTGGCGCAACGTTGCGCACGGCTGCACGTACCCGACAAGCGTGGTGAGCGCGATGCGCTCATTGCGGCGACTGCTCTAGTGCATGGTATGACGGTAGTTACTCGTAATGTAGCCGATTTTCAAATGACACTAGTGCCAATCCTAAATCCGTGGGAGTTAATCCAGTGACAGTGGGTTATATTGATCAAATATGTCTAAATAATAATGGGTCTGACCCCTTTATTCCTTGATAATATTTAATGTACATGGTACACCATGCCAAGCCTACCAACAAGATGCAAATTCATTGGATTTAATTGAGGTTTTTCCACTATTGAAAAAACAATTAAAAATCAATCCAAACTGACCCCCATTGATTTTTGTTTCTTTCCTGGTTTATTTAATAAGGGCTTGCCCCCTATTGTCCCTAAAAAAAACAATTAGATGCAGTTTATTTGGTTTTTAATTGAAAATCAATCTAATCTGACCCCATTGATTTGATCTAATCTGACCCCATTGATTCGGCGCTGGATTAAGGTGCATTTAGCGGTGGATGCGGATGTCATAGACGTGGTGGGCGTAGTCGTCACGACTGTAGATTGGGCGGATTGCGAAGTGTTTGCCGAGCTGATTGAACAAGTCGACGGCGAGATTGAACAAATCGATGGAGATGGCGCCTACGATACGCGCGAGGCCTACGACGTTGCCGATGAACATGGGGCAGCCCTCGTTGTTCCGCC
>CAJAVP010000028.1 GCA_903945375.1 uncultured Methylococcaceae bacterium
GACAACTTACTTGTGCTTTGATAGCTGGGAGCATCTGCTCGATTTTATGTTGGAGGGCTGGTCTCATAATCCGAAAAACTCAATTGTCCGACCCCGAAAGCCGGAAATAGGATAGCTTGGGGTCATAATGAGAATTGCTGGTAAGCATCAGCATCTTTGCGAATATTTCGGATAGCTTGCTCAATCTGTATATCTGTAATCATAATTTTATCAATCTCCAAGCCTAACAAGTAGTTGCAAGCGACAAGCCGCCCTATACGGCTTGTGTGTTTTCTTCAATTTTCGTATGGCGGCTTGCGCCTGAACATGGCGTTAGGCATAGTCCTTGTGCCTGGTTAGTTCTTAAGTCGAACAGCCGCTGCTTCGATGATGCTTAGTAAATGATCGCGTTTAATCATGCCGCCCATGCTGTCTGCAATATATTTTGGCAGTTGCTGACTGCTGATTAAAAACTCGTCATCGTCCATAACGCGAATAGAAAAATTACCGTCCGATTGCCACATTGCCCATCTGCCATTCTGGTAAGCGTTGGTTTTAAAATCAAAGGTGATTTTGCGTAAGCCGTCCATCATGTTTAGATCGACGGATAGCGTGTTTTTACTTGATTTTGGCATTACATCACCTTCTAACGGTGCGGGTACGGGTAAGGATTTGAGTTGTTGAGTCACCAAGTCGTTTAACTCGGTGCGACTTATCCACAGCATTTCTACGCTTTGACTGTATTCCTGTTCTTTTAAGTCGAGATACTCCATTGCCTCGTCAAACTTGTCTGCGGGCAGGTCTTTGTAGCTGGATAGTTTGAAGTGATTTTGGAAGCGTGACCAGAGTTCTGCGCGTATTTTGCCTGAACCGCCTGATATGGTTTTTACGCGGTTGAACAGGATGCCGAGTTGAGCTTTGGTTGCGGTTGGTGGTTCGGGTAGGGCTTTTAGGCCGTATTGTGAGGATGGAAATAGTTTGGCTTGCATGGCGTTGAAGGCGTTGATATACCATTCTTTGATTGCCATTGCTTTTTCGCCTGTGAAGCTCATGACAACAATCATAAAGCCGTCTTTAGTGAGTTCATATTTCGGATATTTCACCATCAATCCAAGATTGTTTTCTTGCTCATATTCGGTCGGCGTAAAATTGCGCTTTCCGAAAGAATCAGAGACTTGCGTGATTATTTTTTCAATTGCCCGCAAAACATCCTTATGATTTCTTTCAAATGCTTCGGCAATCTTTAAAGATGTTGTGGTGAGGTCTTCGCCTTGAGCAAAGATGAATTGTTCTGGGGATAATGCGATTGTTGACATAATGATTCCTAGGTTTTCTTTTGAATTAAAGCTCCCGAAGGAGCGGTTAGGAGCTTCAAAATAGCAAACCAGAGCTACGGCATTTATTCAGTATATTGATGCCACTCCTAACCACAAATCTGGAATGTGCAAAAAATGCACATTGGAAAAATGGCAGGCATAAAAAAACCGTATGGCTTTCGTGTACGGGGAACGCTGGTTTTTGAGCTTTTGAAGACTCGGTGATAAGCATACGCCCAAACCCACAGCGTTGTCAATTCTCTAAGCGGCTTGTTTTAAGCCTACATCGCCAATGAGGGCGGAGCACATTCGCAAAACCTTAACATCCTCATCATTTTCGTCATCATCGTAGGTTTTTTCTGCATACCCTATGACCCTTCTGTCTGCATCCGCCAATTCGCTTAGCTGCTCTGTGGTCAAGTCAGCCAAATGCTTTTGCAAAAACTCACGGTTGCCTAAAAATATAAATGAATCCCCCGTGCCTGGCATCCAATGCTTAACGTCAATCGAATAACTTTTTAAGCTTTCCGCCAAGTCCTTCGCTAATGTCGTATTCATAAACGGTATACCCAAATCGTGTTTGTATTTTGGCAAAGCTCTCGCCATTCTTTTCATGTTGATAGGCGGTTTTAATAGAGCCATTATGATTTAAAATAACAGACCAATTGCCGCTAATCATTTCTATTGATGGAAAATCACCACCAATCATATTAAACCGCTGTGCAGACATTAAGGTATTTTTTACCTTTTTAAAATAGTCGGCCTCATCTTTAATATGATTTTTTTCAACACGCCTATCAATATGTTGCTGATAAACCTGTTTGTTAGCCCATATATCTAATAGCACTATGGCATTTTTCGCTTTTTCAGCCAATTTTGCAACGATATTCTCAGCCATGCTGATATTGGCAATGTCAGTAGGATTTCGCCATGAAAGTTCTTGTTTAAGTGTATCCATCCTTGGCATTGTACCAAACTCCCCAAACCGCTTTAAGTGGTACAGGCTGTCCTTGCCCTCATTCAGGATGCCGTCCAACGGTTCACCATCGAGCAGGCGTTGCAGTTTGGCACGAATCAATGGGGTCAGGCTCGATTGATTTTCAGAAAAATGCCTAACATTGCGCTCAAGCCGACCCGCTTCCGCTACGCTCCAGCGGTCGGCTTAGCTCTACGTTAGGCATGGCAGACAATGGAGAACAAATGAAAGTTTACAACAAGACTTTAGGGTTTCTAGTAGGTGCGGTATTATTAATCAATGCAGCCCAGGTGAGCGCTGAACCATTCAGCCCTCAACATGAGCAAGTAAAGAAGCGATTCCAAAGTAGTGAAGAAAAAACTGCCAAAGACGCAATATGGACGCAACGAGATATTTTTAAAGTTGGTGTCATTAATGACGGAACTCCTAGAGATGGGTATGCTGATTATGTGTGTCAGGTTCTCTACGAATATGGATTCAAAGGCGACAAAGTGTGGGTTCAGGTCATAGACATTGTTAAATTAACCCGAAATGGCGATTGGATAAAGCTTGGTGAGTCGCATTGTCAATAACCCGTAAATAGGACATTGTTTTGCCTACAATATCGACGTTTTATGGAATTATCATTCGCATGTACTTTGCACCCGGTGAACATCCACCGCCGCACTTTCATGTCTACTATGCCGAATATACGGCTACAATTGATATACGCACTTGCGAGGTGATTGAAGGAAATTTGCCGAGAAAGCAAATAAAACTTGTCTTAGCGTGGGCTGAATTACATCAAGAAGAACTTATGAATGACTGGAATTTGGTTATGAAGGGTGAGGAACCATTCAAAATCCAACCATTACAATAGGAGGAAATAAAATGTATCCATCAGTAACAGATGTTGTTCCCCAAGATGATTTCATGCTTGATATCACCTTTAGTAACGGTGAAAGCGGCATATTAGATATGAAGCCATACCTAGGTTTTGGGATTTTTAATCGACTTAAAGATTGCAAATCTTTTGAAAAAGTTACAGTTGCTTTTGACACCATTGAATGGGAGTCTGGAGCCGATCTTGATCCTGAGTTTGTTTACGATAAATGCAAAAAATCGGCCTAACAAAACGCTCAACCGGAGCGCGGCCATTTTGTAAAATCAAGAATCAATGGGGTCAGGCTCCATTGATTTTTATCATGTTTTAAATCGTGGATTCAACTCCGAAGTGCAATCGAAAATACTCGGATTGAAAGAAGGCTAGCTGCTATAGTTCTCAGCTTTTTTCAATCCGACCAAAGACGAGAAGCGCATGAGAAACTACAAACAGCTAAACCAAGGACAAAGATAC
>CAJAVP010000029.1 GCA_903945375.1 uncultured Methylococcaceae bacterium
GCAATCATGTTTTTTGCAGGCTACCTGAAGCTTTTCCAAATAAAAATGGTAATCCGCCTCAGAACAAAAAATCTCGGAACGATTGTTACCGCGAACGATAACATGCTGCGGTTGGCCGGGAATCATGATTCTTGGGAGACGCGCCATAAAATTGATCCTAAAAAAACAATTAGATGCAGTTTATCTGGTTTTTAATTGAAAATCAATCCAATCTGACCCCATTGATTACATTGATTAATTGATTTTATACCGGAAAAAACGCCCGTAACACCAACGCCAAAATGCCGCCCAAAACCAGCCCCATCATCCATTTTAATAGGGTAAGCTCGCCAGAAATGCGGGTATCCAAACGGTCAATTTTAGCGTCAATGCCATCCAAGCGGCGTTCCAACTTAATCAAGCCGGTTTGTGTAGCTAGCTGCGAGCCCAAGGTTTCTGCCAACACACCCTGCAAGGCTTCTGATTCGGCCTTGGCTTGTGCGTCAGAAATACCAGCGGCCTTGAGTTTTTCCACAAATTTTAGTGTGTCGAATGTGATTGCGGCCATAGTTGTCCCCAGTGAGTTTGATATAACGTGCAGTTTATCATGTTGTTGACTATCAAGAATACAATGCTAGCCCCGTAGATCGGATTGATGTCGGGCAGAAAAGCGCTGCCCAATCTGCTTTCATCTGGTTTTTAATTAAAAATCAATCCAACCTGACCCCATTGATTATAAATCAATCCAATCCATTGATTACCATTGATTAATTTAAGCGAATCAGCCTTACGAGTTAGCTGTCAAATATCACCTGATCATCAATCACGCACTGCGTCAACAAGAATGCTTCATTAACATTATCCAACTGTGCGCCAGTCACCGGATGAATCACATAACAACAAAAAGTAAAATAATTGGTAATACCTTGCAACACGATCGGATCAATCAATCCAGCACTAAAATTTTGAGCCGCTCCTATCTGCTGGGTTTGCTGTTGAATACCATTAACCAAAATACTAACAACAACGGGGCGTTCATCACCCTTTGTTAAACGCCGACCATAAATAAAAAAATTGCGGGCACTTTGCAAGTGATACACAGCAATTTCTGATTTTTTGTTTAGAAGATAACCGTCCCGTTCAGCACTGTACTGCAAACCATAACACTTGCATCGATCAGCTAATGTATGCTGAGGATCATGATTATCCAATAAGCGCGACCAATAAAACGAGTCTCGTTGTAAGAAATGTTCGGCAATAATCCTACCCGCCACATGCGGATGAGCCAAAAAATCAGAACTAAGCTCGCCGTGGCAATAAGGTTTGAGATTAACATCTGATTTATGTAAATATGCGACCCATTGCTCTGCCAATCGTTGTTTAATTTCGGGATGCCATTTCGTAAAAAGACGACGGCTATTGTGTTCATCTCGCAGAGCAACCTGTTTTCGACTTAAACTAACATGATGCAAGATACGACTATGATTAGCCACATAACAAAATTTACCCAGCCGACGCATCGCCAAACAAATATCTATATCCTCACCACCATTGACAAAATCTTCATCAAAGCCACCTAAAGCAACAAAATCAGCTTTACGCAACACCCAACACGCGCCTGTCACAGCAATAACTTTTTCAAACACAACGTCCTGATGGGGTAGCGTTTGAATATGCTCCAACTTGCCTTTTAGACTAAGCACCACTCCCGCGTGATCTAAGCGTCCATCAGCAATTCGAAACTGTAGATTTCCCACTACCCCGGCTCTCAATTCAGGTGAAAGCAAGATCCCCATCATAGGTGGCAACCAATTGGGCTGTAATATCAAATCGTTATTCAGCAAACACAGCAAATCGCCCACAGCCAATTGCACACCGGTGTTTACCGTATGAGCAAAACCTTTATTAGTGCTATTTAAATGTATTGTGATACCTGGCTGAGTTAATGTCAGCAGCCAATCACGTGTACCGTCCGTGGAGAAATCATCGACAAGAATGATTTCGTAATCTTGGTCGACGGGCAATGTCGATTGTAAAGAATTCAGCATAGCTTGAGTGGCAACTAGCTGATTAAACAGAGGGATAATAAAACTAATGAATGGATATGCCATGAACGTGGATTGAAATTACAGGATTAACAGAAGAAATGATTGTACAGTAAGCGATTTACACATTAATCGCGGTCTGTTCCCTATTTTCATTGCGTAGGGCGGATAAGCGATAGCGTCATCCGCCATAACCGTACCATCTTGCACGAAATTCATATCACATCAAACGTCATAATAACGCTCTTGGTGTATGACGCTAACGCTTATGCACCCTACATACCGTTCGTATGCGGGGTACGCGGTGCGATTTCGTTACCTTATACGCAACAGTTGGCGGCCTCCCCGCCACCGTTATGGATCTCCAGCACTGGACGATTTAACTTCCGATACATGCCGACCCTGTTACCCCGACGGTTTGCCGGTATGGCTTCCATTATCCACATACCGACACTACGGCCTTACCTATACAGACACGAGGTCGGCAACCGCATTAAGTTTACGAGGCTACATCTGGGTTCACTTGCGTTACGGCCTATATCTTTGTCGTTTAGGAATTCACAACCCTTGATTACCCAAACGCAGCGCCTTCGTACTACCAAGGCGTATGGACAACTCCTTGGACGGGACTTTAACCCGTTAGCTAAATCGTTGTTACTACGAGCGTTTGACCCCTTTTTTTGCTACCCGCTCTAGTAAACGTTGTAACGATTCAGGGCTTAAGTGATCTGCGATTTCATCAGGCGAAAGGTCTTTGAGTCTTTCATCGGGCGAAAAGCGTTTCAGTACTTCATCGGGGCTTAACAGGTTTAAATGATCTGCTACAAATTCTTTGGTAAACTGCTCAAAAGTATAAGCCATATCGGGAAACTCCAGTTGGTAA
>CAJAVP010000030.1 GCA_903945375.1 uncultured Methylococcaceae bacterium
CAAAACATAGGATTTATTG
Organism: uncultured Methylococcaceae bacterium; assembly: GCA_903945375.1. Lineage (GTDB taxonomy): Bacteria > Pseudomonadota > Gammaproteobacteria > Methylococcales > Methylomonadaceae > Methylovulum. Next base: position 20 of record CAJAVP010000030.1, read on the forward strand.
GATGCTAACCGCTTTGTACGCCATTTGTTCGCAAGTGTTGCCAGAATAATAGCGTTAATATCGATAAAAGTTTCTTCAATTTATTGAAATATAAAGCAATAGCCATAATGAGAAGTGCTGGAAAACACCTGTCGCTAGGACTTTTGATTTTAGTTATCTCGATGCCGATAAACTTAAATCAATTGGCTTTAAAAATAGCGTGATTAAAATCGCGGCAAATACTCAAATTGCTTGCGATACTTGTCACAGCATCGAAATTGCCTGTAAAGGTTCACCCGCTGGTAATAAATGTGGCATAGCGTCTGAAAATCTGGCATTGCCAAATCACAATCCCGTTATTAGCTCGAAACCTGAAAAATTAACAGCGATTATAGGTAAAACAACAACTTATCAGGTTAAAGCCAGTGATGCCGATGGTGATTCGTTGAGCTATTCATTACCTTTGAAATCAGGTCAGTATGACGGCGTAAACTGGGCTTTTGTCAAAGATAAAGAGGGCAAAGTGCTGAGTGATATGTCAATTAGCAACACAGGCTTGGTCACAATCAATTGGACTGAGGCGATGTTTGCAGCTTACAAAAAAGGACCTTTCACCTTCCCTTATTCGATTAATGTCAGTGACGGTAAAGGCGGTTATGCGGTTCAAACTATTGAAATGACGATCCATTGCCCAGCGGGTAAATCGTGGCAATGGAATGGCGGTATGTGGGATTTGACCGGCGGGTCGTGCGTTACAAACAATGACATTTCATTCACATCAACACCCATTCCAAGTATTGATGCAGGCAAAACCTATAGCTATACAGCCGTTGCCAAGGACGCTAAAAACCTTCCGATTACTTATAGCTTACTCAATGCCACAAATGGCATGACCATTGATGCAAAAACAGGTACAGTTACTTGGAAAGCTCGAACTGTGTGGTATGGCGAAAACTTTTACCAAGTAAAAGCCACCAACAGTAGTGGCGTATCCCGCACACAATTGGTAACGCTGAAAGTTAATGTTGTTCCAGGGGTCATATTTCCTGTAATACCTGACGTGCCAACAGATCATAGTTGTCCTGCAGGTCAAACATGGGATTCAAGCATGGAAATGTGCATGTAGTTTTATAAATTTTAAGTCGTAACAGGAAGGGGAGTCCATTTTTGGATTCCCTTGAGTAATTTTATAGCATCGTAGATACTCTGTTCAATTTCAAGTTAAATGAGGGTGCTGGCTCTGCCTGCAAGTTAATACGTGCAAGCAGAGCTTGCACTCCACTCGTTAGCAGTCATTCTCATCATGACTGTAATAATGGCTTGATTAGTAGACTCTGCTGGAGTCAAAAATCAAGATTTTTGCTTCCGAATACACCTCTTTCACAGCCTCTGAAGCGATTGGGTGTCGTGATGGCCATAATGAGAATTGCTGGTTAAATGTAGCTAATGTCTACCATCCGTTACATTGTCTACAACCCCATGACCGGCACAGTGACCTATGATTCTGATGGTAGCGGTGCAGGTCAAGGCGTACAAATCGCGCAATTGGGCGTTAATTTACTGCTGACGAATGCCGATTTTGTGGTGATTTAAGCAGGACACAGTTAAAGGTAGCCGTTCGTGGTGAGCTTGTCGAACCATATCCTTCGATCATTCGACAAGCTCATGACTCAGAACGAACGGTTAAACCTTGTTTGAGTGTCCCGTGTTAGTTGGTAGCCTAAAAATACACAAATCCTTAAACCAAAATCTCGTTTTGTAACTGCCTAAGTTGATCTCTGAGTTGTGCGGCTTGCTCAAACTCCAAGTTTTTAGCGTGTTGATACATCGCATCTTCAAGTTGCTTAAGTTTTTTAGCCTGCTGCTTAGGGGTCATGGCCTGATAATCCGCCGCTAATTCTGCAACCTTGCCCACCGATTTAGAACTAATTCCACCCGAACCTGGAATGGCCAGTTGCAAAATATCGGTTACGGATTTAACAATTGTGGTGGGAGTAATGTCATGCGCTAAATTAAATATATGCTGTTTTTCACGCCGTCGATCTGTTTCGTCGATGGCTTGTTGTATTGAGCGTGTCACCTTATCGGCATATAAAATCGCCCTACCCTGCACATTCCTTGCCGCCCGCCCAATGGTTTGTACTAAGGAGACGGTTGAGCGCAAAAAGCCTTCTTTATCTGCGTCTAAAATCGCCACCAACGAGACTTCTGGAATATCCAATCCTTCACGTAATAAGTTGATACCCACTAAGACATCAAATTTCCCTAAACGTAAATCGCGAATAATCTCAACGCGCTCCACGGTGTCGATATCGGAATGTAGATAACGCACTTTTACGCCTTGCTCGTTCAGGTATTCGGTCAAATCTTCTGCCATTCGTTTGGTTAAGGTTGTCACCAACACGCGCTGATTAAGCTTGGCTCGCAGATTAATTTCAGACAAGACATCATCCACTTGAGACAAGGCCGGACGTATTTCAACCAGCGGGTCAAGTAAGCCGGTAGGTCTGACGACTTGCTCTACATAGGTGCTGCAATGCGCTTTTTCATAAGGGCCTGGCGTGGCAGATACATAAATGCGTTGCGGTGCTTTCGCTTCAAACTCGGCAAACATCAAAGGGCGATTATCTAACGCGGAAGGCAATCTAAAGCCATATTCAACCAAGGTTTCTTTACGCGAACGATCGCCTTTAAACATGGCGCCAATCTGTGGCACGGTGACATGACTTTCATCCAAAATGATAAGCGCATTGTCCGGCAGATAATCAAACATGGTCGCCGGTGGCTCACCGGCTTGGCTGCCTGCTAAATGACGGGAGTAATTTTCAATCCCTGAGCAATAACCCACTTCCAAAATCATTTCAATATCAAATAAGGTGCGCTGTTCTAGGCGTTGCGCTTCGACCAATTTGTTTGCTGAATACAAGTGCTCAAGCCGCTCTTTAAGCTCAATTTTTATGGCATCAACCGCCGATAATAATTGCTCACGAGGCGTGACATAATGGTTTTTTGGATAGACCGTATACCGGACAATGCGACTTATAATTTCGCCGGTCAAGGGATCAAACAATGATAAGCGCTCGACTTCATTATCAAACAGCTCAACACGCAGGGCTTCTTGCTCGGATTCGGCAGGAAAAATATCAATGACTTCGCCACGCACCCGATAGGTGGCTCGGCGCAATTCGACATCGTTGCGGGTATATTGCATTTCCGCTAAACGCCGCAAAATAGCCCGTTGTTCGATCAAATCGCCTTTAACCAAATGCAGCACCATTTCAAAATAGGATTTAGGCTCACCTAATCCGTAAATGGCGGACACCGTAGCCACAACAATGGTATCCGGTCGCTCGATTAATGCCTTGGTCGCTGATAAGCGCATTTGTTCGATATGTTCATTTAAGGACGCATCTTTGTCGATAAAGGTATCCGATGCGGGAACATAGGCTTCTGGCTGATAATAGTCGTAATAAGAGACGAAATATTCCACGCTATTTTCTGGAAAAAACTCTTTCATCTCGCCATACAATTGCGCGGCCAGCGTTTTATTCGGTGCCATAATCATCGCCGGTCGTTGCACCTGGTTGATGACATTAGCGATGGTGAAGGTTTTGCCAGAACCGGTCACGCCCAACAAGGTCTGATGCACTTCACCGTCAGTCAAGCCGTCTACTAAGGCAGTAATCGCCGTCGGTTGGTCGCCAGCCGGTTTGAATCGACTGTGAAGTTTGAAGGCTTTTTGCATTGTTATGATTTAACAAATGCGCGGTAAAGGATCGTCTTCTAATTCCTGCAAAATACGTTCTCCACCTAACTGAGTTTCCAATACGACCTGTGCTTTACCACTGACAATACGACCGATGATAGCGGCATCTGCATAACCCAATTCATGAAGTGTCGTAATAGCACGCTCAGCAGCAGCGGCGTCTAATACCGCCACAACACGCCCTTCCGATGCCAAATACATGGGGTCATAGCCCAAAATATCGCAGACCGCTCGTACCGGATCGAGCACGGGAATCTGGGCTTCATTGAGTCGAACGGTTGCGCCAATGGCATGAGCGATTTCATGGCTTACTGTCGCCAATCCACCGCGCGTTGGATCGCGCATAAAACGTAATCCTGGAATTTTGGTTAATGCCTGAGTGATCGGCAAAACACTGGCAGAATCCGAGTGCAAATCACCGGATAACCCAAATTGTTCGCGTGCCAGCAAAACAGCTGTCCCATGATCACCCATCGAGCCACTGAGTACAACACAATCCCCGGGACAAATTTGCTTTAAACCCAGTTGCAAATCCGCCGGACGTACCCCGATACCGGTCATGGCAAAGTAAACGCCACCACCTTGACCGCGACGTAAGACTTTGGTGTCGCCTGCCACCACTTTAACCTGACTTTCTTGGCAAGCGCGTGCCATACTTGCGAGTATTCGGTCTAATAAGGCGATTTCTAAACCTTCCTCAATAAACGCACTGAGTGTTAAATAATGCGGCACTGCACCTGAAACCGCTAAATCATTGACTGTCCCATGTACGGCGAGGCTGCCTATGTTGCCTCCGGGAAATTCTAGGGGTTCAACCGTAAAACCATCCGTCGTAACCATCACAACCCCTGAGTCATAAACCAAAGGTAAATTGGCGGCATCGACGCCGGTGTCTAGTAGTTCATTGCCCAAATGATAGGTAAATAAATTTTCAATCAGCTCACGCATAAACCGACCCCCATTACCGTGTGCTAAGGCAATATGAGTTTCTGTAAATTGTCTGCTTGATTTCATTGAGTTTGCCACCGCGTTGCGTGAAATAAAAATGCCTTAACCATCAATCATCCGCTTTTTTTACGGAGTCTTGAGGAATTGGCAGTAAAGGAATCCCATAACTTTCGATAATCGTGTTGATTGCTTTTGCTTTAGTCTCAATTAAACGATCTAAAGCGGATTTTCTAGCTTTATCACCATTACGAACGCCCATTGCCATTGAAAAAGCGAAAGGAATACCCTTTGTTTCTGGCATATTGATCTGGTTATAACTTCCCTTGGGACTTTGCGAAACAATATAAGCCGCCATCGGCCCCCATAGAATCACCATATCTATTTTTTTGGCTTTAAAATCGTGATCCAGTTGCATCGCCAGATTATTTTTCTCATCACCCGACATCGATTGATAAGGAATGCCCTGCCCTAATAAGTCATGCTGTTGCAACCAAGTGGTGCCGGGGCCGCGATCGAACATGGCAATTTTTAACTGCTCTTGCTTTTGCAATGGCAACTCGGTCAATTGTTTAGCGTCCTTAATGTCATCCCAGCCACGTCCCTTAGCGATCAATAGGACATACGTCGAACGGTAATAGGCGTGAGTTGTTAAGCTCATGTCAGAACCCGCAGGTACATTCATGACCACATCGCATTTAAATTCTTTGCTGTCTACGATCTTATCGTCCACCGGAGCGGTCAAGGTATTGCGGATAAAGCCAATACGTTGTGGAAACCAAGTGTATTCAAGCGGTTGACCTAATTCTTTGGCGAATAACTCGGCAATTTTATTTTCAAAACCATCTAGTTTTTGGCTGGAATAAGGTGGATTAAGTGGGTCTGCACAAACTTTAAACTTTTCTTGTGCCGATACCGACAAGGCTAAAGCGGTCAAACATAGCCCGCCTAATAATTGGGGTATATTCATGTTTTTCTCTCTATTTGAGTAATTAATGCAGCTCGCGGTGGCGAATAATGACATTCCGGTAGGTTTGTTTGAATTGCTTAACCAACGAATCGACTAAATAAACGGAGCGATGTTGACCGCCGGTGCAGCCAATAGCTACTGTTAGATAACTACGCCCCTCGGCTTCAAATCGGGGTATCCAACGTTCCAAAAACACCGCAATATCGCCTGAAAATTCTACAACTAAAGTTTGATCGTTGAGAAAATCAATAACCGCCTGATCTTTTCCCGTAAGAACGCGCAATTCGGGTATCCAATGCGGATTAGGTAAGCTTCTGGCATCAAAAACAAAATCAGCATCTAAAGGGACGCCATGTTTGAAGCCAAAGGATTGAAACTGAAGAGAAATATGCAGGACATCACGTTCCCCGATATGCTCTCTGATGAGTTCGCGTAATTGATGGTAATGTGTGCGGCTTGTATCAATCACCACATTGGCGTACCGCGCTATCGGCGTTAGCATTTCCCTTTCAATTTTTAACGCTTCTTTTAACGGAATATTGAAATCGGTCAGTGGGTGGCGGCGGCGGGTTTCACTGTAGCGTTTTAATAAAGTCGCCTCTTCTGCTTGCATAAAAATAACCTCGCAATCAATTCCTTTGCTGCGGATTAAATTGATACTTTCCGAAAAATAACTCAAGCTTTCACTTTGATTTCTCGCATCAATCCCTATGGCTGTTTTTGCGTAGGTTATTTTATCAACTAACATCACATGGTTAATAAAGTCTTCTAACAACGTAACCGGCAAATTATCGATGCAGTAATAATTGCAATCTTCCAGTGTATCTAAGGCAATACTTTTACCAGAACCGGAAAGCCCGCTGACAATCAATAGTTTCATAAACCAAATACCAAAGAGGAAGCTTAAAAAATCAGACTCAATTTTGACCGCTTCTGCTGATCAAGAACTCTAGTGAGTCTTTTATTCTGATTTGTATCTAAGCTCCCTTGCTTAGAAAGACACACAAAGCTCAGTGAAGCCATCCTGATTCCCTGAACTTTGTGTCAATGATTTACCGGTGATTACCGTTTTTTTCTTTATGTTTAATGATTTGACGATCCAATTTGTCAACCATATTGTCAATGGCTACATACATATCTTCCTGATGGTCTTCTGCAAAAAATTTGGTGCCTCTGAGTTGCAAAGTCGCTTCTGCCTTCTGCATCAATTTTTCTACGCTTAGAATAACATGTACATCAGTAACATTATCAAAATGGCGAGCTAGCTTAGCGAATTTGCTGTCAATATTCGCTTTCAAAGCCTCGGTAATTTCTAAATGATGACCTGTTACTATAACTTGCATGGTAAAACTCCTTAATAATTATTGATTTGTGTATTGCAGTAGATAAGCACTATAAAATCCGCTTTCTCTGACTTGATGATGCTATAAACATCGCTTCACGATACTTGGCAATTGTCCTTCTGGCAACATTGATGCCTTTCTCGTTTAAAAAATCGGCGATTCTGCTATCGCTGAGCGGCTTTGCCGGATCCTCGTTGCCGATTAATTCTTTAATAATCGCCCGGATGGCAATAGACGAACACTCGCCCCCGCCTTCGGTTGATACATGACTGGAAAAAAAATATTTAAACTCAAAAATCCCATTAGGGGTGTGCATGTATTTTTGCGTTGTGACTCTGGAAATAGTGGATTCATGCAGCTCCAGCTCTTCTGCAATATCCCGCAAAACCATCGGCTTCATGGCAACGGAGCCGTGCTCAAGAAAGCCTGTTTGTTTTTCCACAATGGATTTTGCAACGCGCAACAAGGTCTCGTTGCGACTATGGAGACTTTTAATAAACCAACGCGCTTCCTGCAAATGGTCTTTCATGCAGGTATTATCTTTGCTGTTATCCGCTCGCTTTATCATAGCGGAGTAAAACGGATTGATTCGCAGCCTAGGGGCAATATCAGGATTTAAATTCACTTGCCAACGTCCATTTTGCTTGGTCACATAAACATCAGGAATGACATATTCGGAGGCCGTTTCTTGAATTTTTGAACCCGGTTTAGGCTCAAGTGTTCTGATTAAGGCAACAACTTCATTGAGTTGACGCTCAGATAAGCCCAATTTACGCATTAATTTAGTCTGCTCGTGCGTAGCCAATAAATCTAAATATTCGGACACAATACTCAAGGCTTCAGCTCGATAAGGCGTTGATTCCGGTAATTGTAACAATTGCAAACGCAAACAATCACTTAAATCCAGTGCGGCAACACCGGCTGGGTCAAAATGCTGAATCTGGTGTAAAACGGCATTCACCTCATCAAAATCAAGATCATCAAATTGATTTTGTAAGGACTGAAATATCTCCTCCGGACGACTGATAAGATAACCGTCATTATTAATTGAATCGATAATCGTCAGCGCAATAGCGTGATCTCTCTCAGAAAACCGTGTGAGTTCCAATTGCCAATACAGATGATCTAATAAGGTCGTTGCATTGCTGCGTTGTGATTCAAATTCGACACTTTCACTGCTATGTGAACCTGATTCGAGTACGGTTTCATAAATGTCATCCCAACTTGAATCAACAGGTAATTCATCGGGAATATCTGTTTGAGAACCTTCGCTGGTTACTGAGTCGGTATGTTCAGTTTTTTTATCAGGCAACGCTTCAATACCTGAGTTAGAGACGGCTTCTTCTTCGTTAATTTCCAGCATCATGTTTGATTCCAACGCCTGTTGGATTTCTTGCTGCAAATCGAGGGTGGACATTTGCAATAACTTGATGGCTTGTTGCAATTGCGGCGTCATGCTCAATTGCAAACCTTGCCGAAGATTTAAGGACTGTTTCATTTCAATATCATCGCTTGCAAATTCATTCGCTTCATCGAGTAAACGTATCGCCCAAATAGACTTTACGCACTTCTTCATTGGCTACAATTGCATCAGCTCCGCCTTCAGCAATTACTTTACCATCGTTTAGTATATAGGCACGGTCGCAAATATCTAAGGTTTCTCTTACATTATGCTCGGTAATCAAAATGCCGATACCTCTCTCCTTCAAATGGACGATAATTTTTTTGATATCTTCTACCGAAATCGGATCAACGCCGGCAAATGGCTCATCCAATAAGATAAATTGCGGCTGTGTCGCCAATGCCCTAGCAATTTCAACCCGCCGTCGCTCCCCACCGGAGAGGCTGAGCGCTTGTTGGTGGCGTAAATGGGGGATATTAAACTCCTGTAAAAGCTCTTCAATTAATAATTCCATTTGCCCAGCACTCATGCCTTTTCTGACTTGTAAGACCGCCCGTAAATTATCTGCCACGCTCAGTTTACGGAATACGGATGCTTCTTGTGGCAAATAGCCGATACCTGCTCTTGCTCGTAGGTGCATCGGATAATGGGTAATCGATTTAGCATCTAGGGTTATTTCACCGCCATCGGCTTTAATTAGTCCAACCATAATGTAAAAACTGGTCGTTTTACCAGCTCCATTTGGCCCTAATAAACCCACTACTTCGCCGGTACTGACATGCAGTGAAACCCCATTGACAACATTGCGTTTATTGTAATTTTTAATCAGCTGTTTAGCTGCTAATATCGCCATCTTATTTTGCTTGCTTGGGTTTCAATATCACATGCACACGTTTAGCATCGGATGATTTTTCACCGGCTTTTACTAGCGAACTTTTAATATCATACTCAATGTAATTACTCGCATACGTGGCATTGTTTTGAGTTACTGTCGCTTGATCCATTAAAACTAATAGATTTTTTTTGGGATAATATTCACCAGTTAACGCCTCACCGACAATATCATCACTGCCCGCGCTAGGTGTTTGCTTGAATCGTGCGCGTTTGCCAGTGAATACTAATTTTTCCGCTTCACCTTCTTTTAAATACACCACTAAACGATCGGACAATACGCGGATACTCCCTTGCACCGATACCACATTGCCGGTGTAGGTGCTAGTGCCAGAGGCATCGTCATAAGTAGCCGTATTAGAATCAATCGTAATCGGCTGCTCTGAATCATTTTCCAAAGCAGCGACTGATGAGATATAAGCTACCAAAAACCACAAACAAGCGCAGATAGTGAGTTTTTTATTATTTTTCATATTTCCCTTTTACATGGCTGAGCAGTTGCAAACGAACAGGTGATTTAAATGCGAATTTCATACCTATTCCAGTCGTTCGATTGGCGGCACTGATTAACTCTGCAGCTTGATCTGTTTCTGCATTACGAGTATCCAATTCAACCTTTAAATTCGTTGTGCGAATTTGTACTGCTCGGACTCCAGGCCCCTTCGCTTTGTCAATTATGACATGACCCTTCAACTGTAAATGCTTAGTATCCGCCGACAAGAGCCCGGATTCCGCACGAATAATCCAGGGCGGTGACTTGCTGGCTGTTTTCACTGATTTCTCAGTAAAAGAAACATAAACGGGGTTGTCTAAATGCGTCTCTCGATCATCACTGTAACGGATAATTTTATCTGCAAACAACTGGCTGTTTGGTAGTCCATCCTCGTTCATTTCCCATTTATTATAACCATTACTAAAATAGTCAGGACTATGAGCCATTGGTGTACTACGGATGATTTCGTTTAAGTCATTAAAATTAAGCAATATCCAGCTTAATAGCGCGACACCTGCCCAGAAAACAAACGTTTTATGTTCACTTAACTTCATGTTAAATAAGCATCAACCATATCGTCCAAATACCCCTGTGCCTGCAAAATAAGATCACAGACTTCACGAACCGCACCTTGACCACCACAACGACCAGTACACCAATCGGCACGCTGCTTAACAGCGGCATTCGCATCAGCAACTGCAACAGCCAAACCAACCCGTGACATGATTGGTAAATCCAATAAGTCATCACCGACATGACCGACTTGAACGGGATCTATGGCTAAGTTATCCAACAGACTCGCTAAGGCCACAAGTTTATCTTCATAGCCCTGATAAACATAAGTGATATCCAAGCTTTTCATCCGCGCGTCAACCACCACGGATTTACGCCCTGAAATTACTGCCACATCAATACCGGCACGACGCAACATCTTGATGCCATGCCCATCTTGCGCATGAAAGCTTTTGTATTCATTGCCTTGGTTATCAAAAAACAATTTACCGTCGGTTAAAACGCCGTCAACATCCAAAATCAGCAGTTTAAGCTGTCTCGCTTTCGCTAAAACCAAGACACTAGGCTCACTATACGTCATCACACAATGCCTGCTTTGAGTAAATCGTGCATATTTAATGCACCAACCGGGCACTGCTGTTCATCTACAACAATCAGCGCATTAATCTTTTTCTGCTCCATAATTTGCATCGCTTCAGCGGCCAAAATATCAGCAGAAATCACCGTGCAATCGGCTGTCATAGCCTCAGTAATGGCAGTTTGGCGAAAATCCAAATTCCTTGCCAACATGCGGCGCAAATCACCATCGGTAAACACACCAATGACATGATTATAGCTATCAACTACCGCCGTCATACCCAATTTTTTCTCCGTCATTTCCAATAGTGCATCACTAATCAAGGCTGATTCTGACACACAGGGCAAATCATTACCGACATGCATAATGTCGCTAACACGTAATAATAAACGTCGACCTAAATTGCCACCCGGATGCGAAAGCGCAAAATCATCGCGCGTAAAACCACGCGCTTCAAGTAATGAAACGGCCAACGCATCGCCCATAACTAAAGCCGCCGTTGTGCTAGAGGTTGGCGCCAACCCCAGAGGACACGCTTCTTGCTCTACGGCAACATTAATAAACGTCGTAGCAAACTTTGCCAAAGTAGACTCAGGATTACCAGTAATGGCAATCAGTGGCACATTTAAGCGTTTGATAATGGGCAAAATAGTCAAAACTTCTGAGGTTTCTCCAGAGTTTGATAAGGCCATCACGACATCATGCGGCGTTATCATGCCCAAATCGCCATGACTTGCCTCACCGGGATGCACAAAGAACGCGGGAGTCCCTGTACTGGCTAAAGTGGCGGCTATCTTGCCGGCAATATGACCTGATTTACCCATGCCAGTCACAACAACTCGACCCTTACAGTGAAACATCAACTTACAAGCTTGCACAAACTTGTCATCAACTTGAGCCGCTAGTCCACTAATTGCCTGTGCCTCTACCTGAATAACAGCTAAACCCAACGCACACAACTTTTGATCATTCAATTTCATTGTTTGAACCTTAATTCATCCCTAGCTCAGCAAATTAAACCATCCCATAACCATCGACCGATTTCTGTTTCTATGACCAATAAGAGAATCATTGATTTGCTTAACTTGCCCTTCGTCAAAACGCGCGTATTATGCCACGCTTATTTAGATTATGCTGCCCTATTCAGATACCGCCTTAAATTCTTTTTTTCAAGCGAAAGTAGGATCAGGTAATTTTCCTAAGCTTTACGATAACAACGCTAAGATGAAAAAGCTTACGAGATAATGAATCAATCCAGAAACACGCATGAAAATATACTGCACTGACGGCTTTTTAGGTCGACGGGAATAAGGCCTGTATGTGCCTTATAATTGAAAAAATAGGATTGACTTAAGCACTAGAAACACTGTGGCTACTTTACACAATTACAGCACTTTCAATCTATGTTGATGATAACCTAAGCTGGAGTAAACCAGCGCTAGCTACTGAAATAAAACAACTACAGTTGTTTTATTTCAGCGTAAGCAATCATTAATTTCGATTGAAATAGCGCTAAATCCATTACCACGTTCTGACATCACCCGTGTCAATATGAACAAAATTGCCAGAGGGGTAATAACCTACGCCACCGCGCTGCATCGCTAAAGCAACATTCCTGATGGCACTAAGCTGTGTACCTTCTACACGAATATCAATAGCACGTCCTTCCATATGTAAGCTATGTTTAGCCACACCTGCGCGTTGCTCGTGCATTAAGGCATTAGTTAATGGGGAGCGATAACCAGAAATAACGTGGAACGGTTTATTAATGTCTAAATGTCGATTAATTTCATACAACTGATCGAGCAGCAAGGGATCAATAGGATGTACTGCACCATTGTGGTAATCACGGAAGAGATAACTGATTTCTTGTAGTGCTTCGTCAATATAGCGCCCTCGCTCAAAATAAGTCAGATGCAGTTTATCACCGGTATTGATATTGTGTAATGCAATGGTTTTGTGGGAGAGGTACGCAAGCGGAGTATGTGGCTCGGACAAACTAGAGCGTATGGCGTGAGGGTTTGGGTGATGAATGGGATGTGTGTGGAGAACAGAGCGCACCCGAGCTTTAGGCGGGGATAAATGCGATTTACTGGCAGTATGGGTATGAATGGGAGCTTTTTTCGGATGGGGCGTACTGCTCATGTGACGCGCTGCGGCTAACGCGCTTTGTGATCCGCTTAAGGCTAATAAGGCACCATAACCCATTTGTTTTAAAAAACGACGTTTTGATACAATCAGTTGGTCTTCATTTTGCATAGAATTTAAAGAATAGTTATTCACAAGCTAATATTTGGGGTAATTTTGCCTTACCTATTCTTAAAAAAGCCTTAAATGTGCTCTTCCACTTGTGAAAAACAGCTTTAGCTTTTGTATTCAATTGTTATACTGATAACTATGTTCGCATTTGGCTTATTTTTCGATTAACGTTTTACTATGGACAATTCTTCATGGATACTAAAAACATTGAACTCTCGACTTATCTCACCGAAGTCAAATCGCTTTCTGACCGCATTGTTAAAGCCCAACAGCCCATTCGCGTTTTAGATGCTATTAAATGGGATGACTCTATCAAGCAGGCTTTTTTTAGCAGTGGCTGTAAAAGTTTACCGAGCGTCGATGCAGAATATTACTTACAACGCCCCTTAGGCTTTGATCCATTGGAAAAAAAACAAGAGTTTCATCAAATTGAGCGTGATTTAGCACGCAAACTCGGGCAATTGAATCCGCTCAGCGTCATTATGCGGCGCATTTGTCGAGAGTATCAGGATGTGGTGCGTATGCTAGAGGCGCGTGGTACGGCGACGTTCTCTAATATTTCTCAAGAGCTGTATGGTTCATCACAAGATGTTTTTCATGTTGGCGACCCGACCATTGCCGAGTTAGGTAGTATGATGGAAGGCACGTTACAGCAATTAGTGGAGTTGGATTTTTTGGCGGAAGAACCGAAGACAATCAATGCCAAAGATGCAGTTGCCATTCTAAATGAAAAAATAGAGCAGGTATTTCCTGGTGATGGTCTACGCGCCATGATCAGTGACGGTATTATTTCAGATGCCGCTGCGGGAACGGATTATGTGAAATTGCGTGCCGATGCTTTTTTTAATATGCGCGACTTAAGAGTGCTTGAAGTCCATGAGATTTGGGTTCATTTAGGAACAACACTCAATGGCATGGCGCAACCTTATTGCACATTTCTCGGAAAAGGTCCGCCTTCGGCTACCGTAACACAAGAAGGTTTGGCCGTTTTAATGGAGATTTTAACCTTCAGCTCCACACCAGATCGTTTGATGCGCTTAATTAATCGGGTGCGTGCGATTACCTTGGCAGAAGAAGGTGCTGATTTTATGGATATCTTTGCCTTTTTCAAGGCAAAAGGCTTAGATGACGATGAAAGTTATACCTTTAGCAGTCGGGTTTTTCGTGGCAGCAGCTCCAATGGAATGCCATTTACTAAAGACCTAACCTACATTAAAGGTTTTGTGCTAACGTATAACTTTATGCGCCTAGCCGTACACAAAGGTAAACCCGATCGTATTCCTTTGTTATTTTGTGGCAAAACCATGATAGAAGATATGAAAGTATTAGTGGATTTAGTGGACGAGGGCACGGTTATACCCCCACGTTTTTTACCGCCCCAATTTAAAGATTTAATGGGACTATCTGCTTGGATGAGTTTTAGTCGTTTTATGACATCACTAAATTTCAGACAGTTAGAACAGGATTATGCCAATATTCTATGAGTCTAATACTGTCATTTATACTGCTTTTAATTGACAAGTAGCTAGTTGTGTTTTAAATCCGCTACTTCTAGTTTTGGCTTCTATAGTTTTTACTATTGGCGCATTCATCTCTATAATAGGGAATTGAGCTTATTTTATTACTCTATTAGTTTAATGTACTGTTTTTTTTAGGAGTCTTTCTTGTTAAAACCCAAGTCAGAACACAAACCGCGTGACAGTGAGATCAGTATAGATGCCACGCAATTGCGTCCGGGTGTACATGTGCGCCTGCCTTTGTCTTGGATGGAGCATGAGTTTCTTTTCAACTCTTTTGTGATTGCCGACGAAGAGCAGGCGAAGCGCATTGCCGCAATGAATCTGCCCAGTTTATTTAGCGATGTCAAACTAAGTAAAGTTCCACCTTTGCCTAAACAAGACGTTGCGCCGACCGAGTTGCAAGCTAGCGAAGCGGAAAGAAGCCATTTTGCGATGTTAAAAGCGGAGTTAATGGCCGAAAAACTCGAACGCGCTAAAGTCATGGCAAAAATGCGTAAGCGTATGCTTAAAGCACAAAACAATTATGCGGAATCAGCCCATTCAGTGGTAACGGCATTTAAATCCTTGTTGAGCACCCCTAAAGAAAGCATACGCCAGGTTTCCGATATTAGTGAACGTTCAGCGTCTGAACTGTTGAATAATCCCGATTGCGCGATGGCTCTAATTAGCGAAAAACCGCATAACGATGGTCATAGTGCACATGCTTTATCTGTTATGACCTTAGCGTTAATGCTTGCTAAACGAGCAGAGCTTCCCGAAGTGGCATTACGTACAATTGGCGTTGGCGCGCTGCTGCATGATATTGGCAAGTTTTCTTTTCATGCCTCTATGTTAAATAATACTAAGCGTAATAAATTTGAGGAAGAGGTCTACCGCACACATTGCCGCATCGGATATGAAAATGCCTTGAAATGCGGCTGTTTATCTCCAGCGATGATGGATGTTATTTTGCATCACCATGAGCGGATTAATGGGACTGGTTTTCCTGATCAATTAGTGGGTGATGACATCTCTTTTGCGGCACGCGTGGTTGCCATAGCGGATCGTTTTGATAACTTAACTAATCCGGTTGATTTTCGTCTAGCCTTATCGCCCTCTGAAGCGTTGTCGATGATGTGGCATAAAGAAAAAGAAATCTTTGATAATACGCTGTTACAGCTTTTTGTTCGTGCAATGGGCGTTTACCCACCCGGTTCATTAGTACAGCTCTCAGATGAACGCATTGGCGTTGTTATTGCCTCCGCAACGATAAAAGCCCCTTTAAGTCCACAAGTGCTCGTGTATGACCCGGGAGTACCGAGGTCGCAAGCGATCATTATTGATTTGCTGGTCGATACATCCTCTAAAATTGTGCGTCCTTTGCGATTGTCTGAGCGCTCGGAACATGAAATTAATTATTTATTGCCCAATCGCCGTATCAGTTGGTTTTACATTCAAGACCCTGTTTAATTAGGGCATATTTTAAGACATTATTCAGACTGACAATGGACTAAAAAGTGTTCAAATGCTTCCAGCATGATAGGCAAGATGCTCAATAAACGGTGATCCGCATTTAATAGATGTAAATGAGCATCGTATTGTTGACAAAATCGAAGTACATTTTCAACCGGCACAACCTCATCTTGCCAACCATGAAATATCTCAATGTAATCCGCCGTTGGCTTAAATACGGTTCGTTGATACCCTGGCAAATAAAAAGCCGGCGCAATCAGAAATAAACCTTTGGGTTTGATATGTTCAGAGGCAACAGTAATGACATAGCCGCCCATACTCGACCCAACCAGCACAATGGATTGATATGTTGACCAATCCATCGCAAGAAGCTGCTTAAGCCGCTCATCAGGGTCATTGCAAGGACGATAATCAAGACTGATAAATTCAAAATTCTGACACTTGGCAACCTCAGCAAAAGCTAAGGCTTTTTCGCCCCAAGGAATACTGTCTTTACCGTGATTATAAATAACAAGATTTCTCATAAGAGTGGCGGCTACTCACTTAGCACAGGACAGCGTGAAAGGGCTATGACAAGTGGAGTGCCAGCTCTGCTTGCACGTATTGACTTGCAGGCTGAGCCTGATCTCCTTATTTGCGTTGAATGTCATAATGAGAATTGCTGTTCTTTAACTGAGAAATTATTTTGTTTTAAATGGTCAATCCATTTTTCACAACAACCGCAGCTCGGGCTTCGGTAAACGATAATTTCTGTTGTTTCATTTGCTAATGCCACAGCATTTATACCCGCTAATACAGCGGCGACCAACCTGTTCCTGATTGTTCTCATCATGAGGCATCTCGGTGATAAATAGGGCTATAGTGATGAACCGCATCGACCATTGCTTTAACATGCTCCGGGTTGATGTCCGGTAAAATGCCATGCCCTAGATTAAAAACATGACCCGAACCCGTACCATATTTTTCCAAAACTGTTTTTACTTTTTCTATAATGACTGCGGGTTGTGCGTACAATGACACAGGATCTAAATTGCCTTGTAATGCCACCTTATGCCCTACTCTACTACGCGCTTGACCGATGTCTGTCTGCCAATCCAAGCCCAATGCATCATAACCACTCTCTGCCATCGCCTCCAGCCACAATCCACCGCCTTTGGTGAATAAAATAGTCGGAATACGTTGACCGCCCTGTTCTGTGTTGAGCAACGCTCTAACCTGTTTAGCATAATGCAGGGAAAATTCCAGATAATCCTCGCTACTTAATAATCCCCCCCAAGTATCAAACAACATAACAGCTTGAGCCCCGGCTTCTATTTGTGCATTCAAATACGCAGCAACGGACTGAGCTATCTTGTCCAACATTTGGTGCATCAATAATGGCTGTTCAAACATTAAGCCTTTGACTTTTTGAAAGCTTTTACTACTGCCACCTTCAACCATATAGGTTGCTAATGTCCAAGGGCTACCAGAAAAGCCAATTAATGGCACCGATCCTTGTAGATTTTTTCTAATCAAGCGCACCGCATCTACCACGTAAGCTAAATCCAGACACGGATCAGGAATGGGCAATTGCATAATATCCGCCGCGCAGGTGATTGGGCGGCTAAATTTGGGACCTTCGCCTTCCGTGAAATATAAGCCTAATCCCATCGCATCAGGAATAGTCAGAATATCTGAAAATAAAATAGCCGCGTCAAAGTCGAAACGTCGCAATGGCTGTAATGTGACTTCGCAAGCTAATTCTGGATTAGTGCAAAGCTTTAAAAAACTGCCGGCCTGCTCTCTGACTTGGCGATATTCAGGTAAATAGCGTCCCGCTTGGCGCATCATCCAAACCGGTGTACGTTCTATAGGTTGTTTTAAAAGGGCTTTGATAAAAAGATCGTTTTTTGTGGGGCTCATGCTGATTTGCAATATAGAGTGGAAAATCGTCTGAGCGGCAAAGTTTGCCGCTACTTACGGTTATTTTTTAAATGAAGCTAATTTTTTCACTAACGAACGACTAAATTCACGCGGCAACGTGGATTTAGCACTTTTAGCCGCTTGGCTGTCACCAAATGAGCCGTACAACAAGAGAAACTTTTCCTTACCACGGGTTATTGTCCTGACATACCGCAAATCTGGTGCTAATTCAGGATATTTGTTGATGATACCTTTAACCGCCGACTCATTGGACAATAGCATGACTTGCAGCGTGTAAGTGCCAACGGGTTGTGTATTTAACCATGTCGTGGTTGGATTTTCTGCTTCGCTGACAGGAGGCTCTGAAACCGCTTGCGCTTGAGTTGGCGTAGGCAGGCTTGGGATTGTTTCTAACGGCTTAATCACCTGCGGCGATACGGCGGCTAATACGGGTTTTATGGGCTTGGGTTTAGCTTTACTTTCAACGGCTGGTTTGGTGGTCGCCACGGTTGCCTTAACCGCTACTGATGGACGCACTGGCTCGGGCTCAGGGGTAACAACTACGGGTGGCGGCGGCAGAGGCGCAACCGGATCGGGCATTGGTGCTTTGGGTATATATTGATTAATCAGCAAATCACTAGCATGTACTGGTTGCTCAACAGGCGATGTCGGTACGTCTGCCAAAGCTGGCAATACCGATGTCTCCTTTGCTTTGGACACGACGTGTTGCTGCACGTTAGCAGATGGATTTTCTAAGATAGGCTGCCTAAAACTATACCATTGCACACCAAAGGCTATAGCGACTAAGCCTGCCACCGCGAATAGCAACAACCATAAGCTGCCAATCATTTTTCTGGGTTTGGTTAGATTGCCAATTTCTTTAATGATTTTGCCTGGAATACCGTGCGTTTGCCGGTAAACAGTGTGAATTAGGCTTTCATTAACCGCTTTTAACGGTAACCGTGCCCAAGATTTTGCTGATAGCTGCAATAAAAAATCGCCGCATTGTCTTTCTGTTAACGGTGGAATTTCGATAAAATAACATTCATCAATCACTTCATCACTACTACTTTTGACATGCAGCTCATCTTGCGTCAAGACCAAAACGACTCGTAGAACCGGATTAGACCAAGCATATTGAATCAACGTCGTAATTAACCCGGGAACTAATTGACCGGCATCATCAATTAATAAAACAATTTTTTTGTTATGTTTTTGATATTGACTAAAAACCTGAGCTTGGCTAACTCGTTTATCCAAGCGTAAGGCTTGATTGACTTGGTTGTTAATGGCTTCAAAGCTTAAATCTGCATTGCCTTCGATGAGGCAACACGTCCATGCCTCCATTTTGCGTACATTTAAACTGTTTATTAACGTGGTTTTGCCTATGCCTTGGGGGCCACAAATCACTAAGGTTTCGCTCAGATTGGCTAATAGATGGATTAATAAATCCAGTTTTTGCGAGCGCTCCGGTGTTATCAAAAATTGCTCAGAGGACTTGGCATTAAATTGTGCCGTCTTCTTTATCGAATAAGTGAATGTATCAGACTCTACCATAAGTGTTGAGCGTCAGCTCGAGCAGTTCTTCATCGATATCAGTAGGCAGCGTCGCTAAACCGATTTTCTCTAATAAAATGACCCGTATTTTGCCATCTACATTTTTCTTATCAACTGCCATGAGGGTCAAAAATCGATTGGCATCTAATTGTGCAGGTGGTGTAACAGGCAAATTCGCCTTGACAAACAAGCTGATTATTCGCTCAACATCTAGGTTGGTTAGCCATCCTAAGCGTCTTGATAAATCCGCCGCAAGACAAGTCCCGATAGCAACGGCTTCACCGTGCAGGTATTCCCCATACCCGATACCTGTTTCAATCGCATGACCAAAAGTATGACCCAAATTTAAGATTGCCCGTAGACCCGTCTCGGTTTCGTCTTCGGCAACAATTTGTGCTTTATTTTGGCAAGATTGCTCAATAGCATAAGCTAAGGCTTTTTTATCACGATTTAGCAGTAGACCAATATTTTGCTCTAACCAATCAAAAAAAGCGGCATCTCTGATTAAGCCATATTTAATAACTTCGGCTAATCCTGCCGCTAATTGCCGATCATCTAAGGTATCCAGCACATCGGCATCCGCAATAACACATTGCGGTTGATAAAACGCACCAATCATGTTTTTACCTAGAACATGATTGACTCCGGTTTTGCCACCAACTGACGAATCGACCTGCGCCAACAACGTGGTGGGTATTTGTATAAAAGGAATACCCCGCTGATAGCAGGCCGCTGCAAAACCGCCCATATCACCAATAACACCGCCACCGAGCGCAATCAGTGTGGCATTGCGACTAAATTTACATGCCAGTAATTTATCGAAAATCCGCGCTAAAACCTCTAAGGTTTTGTACTGTTCCCCATCTGGCAAAATAATTTGTTCAACGACATAATCCTGCAAATCGGCCAAAACTTTTTCCATATACAAAGGGGCAACGGTGGTATTACTCACCACCATCACTTGCTTGGATTTAATGTGCTGGGTCAATAGCGAAGCTTGGTCGAGTAAACCAGAACCAATATAAATGGGGTAACTGCGGTTACCGAGATCTACGTGTAAATTAATCATAGTTATAAGCGGTTAATCGATTGATACTCTTCAAGAATAAGCTCGACGACATCCTTGCTTTGTAAAATGCCGGTATTCACTTTAAAATCAGCACACGCTAAATAAAGTGGTTCTCGTTGGGTAAATAAAGTTTCTATACGCTCTCTGGGATTATCTGTTCTCAACAAAGGTCGTTGTGTGTCACGACGAGTTCTCTCTAAAATACGCTCAACGGAACATTGCAAATAAACAATAAAGCCGTTTTCCTTTAGTAGCTTACGATTTTCTTCTCGTAAGATAGCTCCACCGCCAGTTGCCATGACAATACCCGTCATCTGGGTTAATTGTTGTATCATTTTCTGCTCTCGATTCCTGAAGCCTTCTTCACCTTCAAATTCAAAAATCGTAGGAATATCAACGCCTGTTCGTTCTTCTATGGCTTTATCGCTGTCATAAAAGGGCAACTTTAAGGTTTTTGCCAATTGCCGACCTATTGTTGTTTTTCCAGCACCCATGAGGCCAACTAAATATATATTTTCTGATCTTATCATCAAAATACCTTGCTGGTCTGATTCCCGTTTAGCGGAACACTTTTTGTTCTACTGACGGGCGACTTGTTTACGATAAAATGGCTTCCGAGCTTTCCATAAAAAGTGGACTCAAGAAGCCAGTGGTGTCACTACTGAAAAGATAATATTGAAATCAATCGGTTTAAAAAATCAATTGCAAACGCTCCTGCCCTATTTTTACTAGACAGAGACTCAATCATTACCTGAAACTTACCCCAGCATGGGCAAAATTTATATTATTATGCAGTTTCTTAGGCGGAATTGTACCAGATCAGCCGTCTCGTTTGAGGCTAAATTTATCCGCTTTTCGTTAAAACCAAATATTTTTCAGGAAAATACATGGTAGACATGATTCTTGCTAGCCTTGTATTAGGTTTAATTGCCGGTTTATTAGCCGGTTTATTCGGCATTGGTGGGGGCTTAGTGATTGTCCCCGTTTTGGTAATACTGTTTACTCAACAAGGTTTACCGCCAGAACACATACTTTTGATGGCGATTGCGACCTCATTAGCGACCATCATTTTAACGGCCATTTCATCGGTGTCAGCGCACCACCGTTTAGGCGCGGTAATATGGCCTAAAGTGTATCGCCTCAGTATGATGATCATCCTTGGCGCCGGCATTGGCGCAAGCGTTGCCAAGCAGTTACCAACCGATATATTGCGTTATTTTTTAGTCACCTTTTTAGTTTATGTTGGTGGCTTAATGGCACTTGAAATCAAACCTAAAGCCAGTAAACAACAGCCTTCACGCTATTTGGACGGTATCGTTGCCTTATTTATTGGTCTGATATCCTCGCTCGTCGGCATTGGCGGCGGCACACTCACCGTGCCTTATTTGGTACATGGGCAAATGCCCATACGCAACGCGGTTGCTGTTGCCAGTGCATGCGGTTTACCCATTGCACTGGCTGGCACAGTCAGCTACGTCACGCTCGGTTGGCACAACCCTAGCCTACCAAACTGGAGCTTGGGTTATGTCTATTTACCCGCGTTTGCGGCTGTTAGTATTACGAGCATCATCACAGCGCCACTCGGTGCAAAACTTGCCAACCAACTACCCGCCACAAAATTAAAACGTTATTTTGCCATTTTACTGTTTATTATGGCGGCTAAGCTGTTATGGAACTAAGCGCATCATGGTCAATGTACACATCTATCGCGTGTTCCGCATGAAGTTTAGCGACGGGTAAATCCTCACCAGCACGCCAAGCTTTCACAATGTCTCGCTTACTACTGCCGGTAATCAAGAAAATCAACTCTTGCGTGGTACTCAATGCTGCCGCGCTCACCGAAACACGCTCAGCGGGTGGCTTAGGCGATTGATTCACCGCATGAACTAACTCATCTGCTGGATGTTGATGCCCTGGAAACAGGCTTGCGGTATGACCATCTTCTCCTATACCCAGTAGTACCATATCAAATGGCAGCGCCTCAGCAATCATCGGACGATACGCTACTGCGGCGGCTTCATTTCCCAACTCAGCTGGGATAGTAAAAATTTGCTCGGCTGGAATAGATACCTGAGAAAGCAATGCACGGAATGCCAAACTACTGTTTCTTTCTTCATGATCAGCCGGCAAACAACGCTCATCACCATAATAAATAAACCAACGCGCCCAGTCTGTATCAGCTTGTGCCAATAGGCGATAGACTTTTTCAGGGGTGTTGCCACCGGCTAACACTAACTTAAATTTGCCTTGCGTCGCTATCGCTTGTTCTGCGGCATGAAGGATGTGCCCACAAGCCGCCGTAGCAACTTGATCGGCGGTTTCTAACAAATGCCAATGGCTAATTTGATGCATGAATTACGCTCCAAAAATGAGAGGGGATAAGTGACTCTTGCTTATGATGCAGCAGCTTGAGTCGTTTTTTGTATGCTCTAAAGAGATTTTAAACCTTGTTGAGCAATCAACGTTTTTATCGGGTTGAAAGATTTTCTATGCACGTCAAGAAAACCAAATTGCTTGATTTCAGCAAAATGTTGTTTAGTGCCATAGGCTTTATGTAAATGGAATGAAAAGTCGGGATAGTAAACATGATAAGTATCCATCAAGCGATCCCGCGCGACCTTAGCTAGAATAGATGCGGCACTAATCGCCGCAATTTTACTATCCCCTTTCACAATGGCTTGTGCCGGAATCAATAGGTCGTTGGGTAATTGGTTGCCATCAATCAAAACCTGATCCGGTACAGTAGTTAGCGCACTTATTGCACGGTTCATGGCTAATAAGCTTGCTTGTAAGATATTGAGTTCATCAATTTCTTCAACGCTGGCTTCAGCAATCGCCCAGCACAAAGCCCTTTGTTTAATGAGAACATCAAGACGAGTACGCTTTATAGGACTCAACACTTTGGAATCCGCTAAACCCTCAATGGCTTGATTGGGATCTAAAATAACAGCCGCCGCAAAAACAGGCCCTGCTAAAGGTCCACGACCGGCTTCATCAACTCCTGCAATTAACACAGTCAACCACAAGTCATTGATTTAGCGCAAAATACCACGGCTAACATTGCGTAAAAAACTAACCATATCAGAAAGCTCTTTACTATCACCCGCCAAATCTTCCATTTGGTCGATTGCATCTTCCAAGCGCAAATTCATTTTATAAATAATTTTATAAGCTTTGCGAATTAAACGAATATCTTCCGCTGAGATACCATTACGTTCCATGCCTACGGAATTGATACCATGCGGACGTGTCGGTTTACCACCGACCATGATAAAGGGGGGAATATCTTGTGTAATCGCGCTACCCATTGCCGCAAAACTGTATTGACCAATTTGCGTAAATTGGTGAACCAAGGTAAAGCCGCCTAAAATAGCATGGCTATTCAAACGAACGTGACCCGCCAGTGATGCGCCATTTGCCATAATAACATGGTCACCGATTACACAATCATGGGCAACGTGCGTGTAAGCCATGAACAAGTTGTCACTGCCAATATGAGTCACCGAATGGTCTTGCACGGTGCCACGGTGCATGGAAGAAAATTCACGAATGGTATTGCGGTCACCGATTTCAAGACGCGTCACTTCATCGGCGTATTTTTTGTCCTGAGGATCTTCCCCAATGGAAGAAAATTGATAAATTCGGTTGTACTTGCCAATAGTCGTAGGCCCTTTTATGACAACATGCGGACCAATAACCGTACCTTCACCAATCCGGACATTAGCACCGACCACCGAAAACGCACCTATGGAGACCCCTTCGGCTACCTCTGCTTGACTGTCGATAATTGCGCTTGGTTGAATCAAATTAATCTACCACAGCCGCACATCTAATTTCGGCACTGGCAACAAACTCGCCATCCACTTCCGCCTGACATTCAAACGCCCAAATATTGCGTTTGCTTTTTAGGAAGTTCACATTCAGCATCAGTTGATCCCCAGGAATAACGGGGCGTTTAAACTTTGCCTTATCAATACCCACTAAGTAATAAATCATGCCATCTAATTCATCACCCGCCGTCTCAGATGCCAACAAGCCAGTAGCTTGGGCGAGCGCTTCCAGAATGAGAACACCTGGCATAATGGGCTTTTGTGGAAAATGTCCTTGAAAAAAGGGCTCGTTATATGTGACATTCTTAACCCCTACCAAACTAACCCCTGGCGTACATTCAATAACCTTATCAACCAAAAGAAAAGGGTATCGGTGCGGTAAAAAATCTTGAATTTGCAAAATATCTAACTTGATAGACATACTTAACTTACTTTTATAGTTATTTTAGGATAGAGGGTAAGGGCTAAAAATGAGCGATTTATTCAGGCATGGTACTGAGTTTTTGTTGAACTTGCGCGGTCACATTAACTTGTTCGCTGGAATAAATCACCCCATCATAGAGTAATAAATCGAAGTGCTGTTCTTTAGCAATGGTATTAGACGCTTCAATAATACGACGTTGTAATTTACCTAATTCTTCATTACGACGTGCGTTGAAATCTTCACCTAACTCTTGCTGTGATCTTTTGAAGTCTCTTTTTTTATTCAGAATATCTTTTTCAAGATTAGAGCGTTCTGCCTCGCCCATTACAGCGGCATCTCTTGCCATGCGTTCTTCTTTGGTTTGAATGTCTTTTTCTTGAGCAACTAACTGTTTTTGACGAGGAGAAAATTCCATCTCCATGCGTTTGGTCGCTTTTTCTGCTTGCGGCGCTTTTTCCAAAACGGTACGCATATCAACAAAACCTATTTTCAATTCAGCAAAACTTACATTAGCCGTCAGTAATAGTCCTACAAATAAAGCGATTTTGGTTTTCATTGTTAAATCAATCTCCGATAAATATAAATTAGACATAAATTTTTCATTGCCAGCACTAGGGCGTTTATGTAGCAAAATGAGGTCAAATTATAGGGGATAAGCGCCGCAACCCAAAGAACTTCTCAGAAATTTTGCCCAAAGTTAAACTGAAACAGCTGCTTTTGGTCACGGACATCACTTGTACCCGCTGAGTTGGCATATGATGTAGAGCCGGAATTTAACGGCATGGCCGCACTAATGGACAACGCGCCAAAAGGCGACAGCCATTCACCCGAGACTCCGGCTGAATAACGCATATCATCAATAGCAAAACCTTTACTAACGTTACCCGCATCCAGAAAAGTGCCTAAACGCACCGATTTGGTTTCTGATAAAAACGGTACTGGGAAAAACAACTCTGCATTGCCGATAATTTTGCTTGATCCACCTAAGGGATAGGAGTTTGAATCCCTAGGCCCTAAGGTATTATTTTTATAACCACGCACCGACCCCGTACCGCCAGCAAAATAGTTTTCAAAAAACGGCAAGCCTTTGGTTTCGCCATAGCCATCGCCATAAGCCGCCTCGCCTTGCAATCTAAAGGTAAAATCTTTGGCTAACGGAAAATAAAGCTGATGCTTATAACTGACTTTGTAATAGCTTAAATCACTGCCAGGAACGCTAATTAGACCGGACAATCGCTGTTGTCCGCCATTGCTAGGGAATATGGCGCGATTAAGTGTGTCATGTGTCCAATTGAAAGTTGGAGAAAAGGTAAAAAATGCATTACCTTGATTGTTAATGAAATCACTAATTTGGATAGACGAAGACGAGGTGGTACTCAAGTCGGTGTGCTTGGCTTCCATACCAAAACGCAGTTGATCAAACTCGTTTAGTGGAATCCCAAAATCCATCCCCGCATTCATAACACTGGTCGAATAGTTAGCGATATTGATTTGTCCAGCATTACGCTTGGTGTAACCCAAGTTATAACCCACACTAACACCATCGGTTGTAAAGTAAGGATTAAAAAAGCCTACTTGATAGCTGGTCAGATAATTACTGTTATTAAAGGCTAGATTGACTCGTTTACCTGAACCAAAGACGTTATCTTGGGAAATATTCGCGTTTAAAACAATCCCTTGAACCTGAGAAAAACCAACCCCAGCCGATAAATTGCCAGAGGCTTTTTCGACCACCGTGTAATTAACATCAATTTGATCATTGGTGCCCACAACCGGCGGTGTTTCAACATTAACCGACTCAAAATACCCCAAACGCTCCAAACGGGTCTTAGAGCGTTCGATTTTAGAACTCGATGCCCAACTGGATTCCATCTGGCGCATTTCTCGCCGCAACACCTCATCGCGCGTTTTGGTGTTGCCTTTCATATTAATATTATGTACGTAAGCTCGTTTGCCCGGATCAACAAAAAAAGTCATGTCGACGGTCTTTTTTGCCTCATTAATTTCCGGCACCATATTCACGTTAGCAAACGCATAACCATCATCTCCTAAACGATCAGAAATCGCTTTAGAGGTTTCGGTGGCGCTTTTTCTGGAGAAGACTTCTCCCGGCCCTATGCCGACTAATTTAATCAATTCCTCCGGTGCAACAATCAAATTACCCGCAAGTTTAACTTTTTCTAAGGTGTAGACATCACCCTCTTTGATATTGATAGTGACATAAATATCTTTCTTATCCGGCGTAATTGCCACTTGGGTTGATTCAATAGAAAAATTGATATAACCACGATCCAGATAATAAGAGCGCAAGGTCTCTAAGTCGGCAGAAAGTTTTTGTTTAGAGTATTGATCATCTTTACTATAAAACGACAACCAATTACTGGTACTTAACTCAATTTGTTTCAACAAGGTTTTTTCATCAAACACCGTATTGCCAACGACGTTGATTTGCTTGATTTTGGAGACCCGACCTTCCGAAATATTAATCTGAATACCCACGCGATTACGAGTCAATGCGGCTACGTCTGTCTTAATTTTTAAGCCGTATTTGCCATGACTTAAATATTGGCGATTTAATTCTTGCTCAACTTTATCCAAAACCTGCCGGTCAAAAGTCTTGCCTTCCGACAAACCAATTTTATCCAAGGCCTTTTTTAAGTCCTCTTTAGATAAGTCTTTGTTACCTTCAAAGACAATCTTAGCAATCGATGGTCGCTCAACCACATCAATAATCAACGCTGAGCCTTCCCGCTCAATGGTAATATCTTTAAAAAAACCCGTTTTAAACAAGGCTCTAATCGCAGGCGCGACATCCGCATTAGAAAATTTTTCACCGACGTTTATCGGTAGATAATTGTACACGGTGCCTAAGGAGATACGCTGCAAGCCTTTGACTTGAATATCACGCACCACGAAGGCGTCATCACTTTTAACGGCCGGCGCGACAAGCAGACATAGCAATAATAAGGGGGAGAAAGTTTTTGATTTGTTCATGTAGGCAGCTAAAAATAAAACATCATGATCATCTAATTTAAAACGCGGTCGATTATAACACAGGAAATCATTAAACTGACTAAGCCCTGTCAACCGGAAACGCCAGTACATCCCTAATAGATGAACGACCTGACACCAACATTAGCAGCCGATCAATGCCAATCGCAACACCAGAACAATCCGGCAAACCCGCAGACAAGGCCGCAAGTAGCCGCTCATCTTTAACCGATGCGGGCAAGCTACGCTGTTGGCGCTGATGAGCTTCCTTATTAAATCGCCATTCTTGCTCGGTCACATCCGTCAATTCATAATACCCATTACCCAATTCAACCCCCTCTAAAAACAACTCGACACGTTCGACAACCCGCGAATCCTTGCTATGAGTCCGTGCCAAAGAAGACTGACAAGCGGGAAAGTTATACACCAAACACAATGCCTGCCGCCCCAAATGTGGCTGCACTTGATGACTAAAAATAAAATCTAACCACAAAGCTTGGTCATTACCGCAAAGCGAAATCGCCTCCGGTAGCGCATTCGCCAGAGCATAAGCACAATAATCCACATAAGAAAAAACGAGCGGATCTAACCCCGTATAGTGTTTAAAAACAGCCTGATAACTAACGCGCTGGGTTGCTTGCAGCGCGTGTTCAGTAAACAGCAATGCAAATAACGCCGTTATTTCGTCCATCAAATCGGCTAAATCAAACCCGGGGCGATACCATTCCAGCATGGTAAATTCAGGATTATGAAAACGTCCGACTTCACCATTTCTAAAGGCTTTGCAAATCTGGAAAATTGCCCCACTGCCCGATGCCAACAAACGCTTCATTGCAAACTCTGGCGATGTTTGTAAAAACAGGGGTTGTTTGATGGGCGGCAAACGATACACCGTAGAAAAAAAATCCAATTGCGGATCCGTGCCGCTGGCTTGACTTAACAAAGGGGTTTCAACTTCAAGCACATCCCGTTCGAAAAAAAAAGTCCGGATTGCTTGCAGCATTTGCGCCCTCAAGCGCAAAAGCTGAAAATCACAGCAAGCCTGCCAAGCAATAGTCACTATTCTTTAACGCGAGAAATATACTCACCGGTACGGGTATCGACTTTAATCAACTCCCCTTGCTGTACAAATAATGGGACGCGCACTACCGCACCAGTATCCAATTTGGCGGGCTTTCCGCCGCCACCTGAAGTATCGCCACGCACACCCGGATCGGTTTCAACAATACTCAGCTCGACAAAATTAGCCGGAGTTACTGCAAGTGGCACATCATTCCATAAAGTCACAGTACAAAAATCTTGGTCTTTCAACCATAAACTGGCATCACCGACAATTTTAGAATCTGCTTGATACTGCTCGAAAGTGTCTTGCACCATAAAATGACGGTATTCGCCATCGTTATAGAGATACTGCATTTCGACGTCCACGACATCCGCGCCTTCCAAGGTATCACCTGACTTAAAGGTTCGCTCAATCACGCGACCGGTTTTTAAGTTTCTAATTTTGACACGGTTAAACGCTTGTCCCTTACCTGGCTTAACAAATTCATTTTCAATGATCGCACACGGATCATTATCTAACATAATTTTTAAACCCGCTTTAAATTCATTAGTGCTAAAAATAGCCATTTTATTCCTCAAGATGACGCAATGATTAAAAGTCAGGCATTATAAAGGACGCAACAAACGATAGAAAACTTAAAAATGCGTAACCGGAGCATTTATAAATGTTTGCATAACACTAAGCCATGTACTGCAACTCAACATCACGTACAAAATAAAGAAGTAGGCGTTAGCTTTTTAAGCGGCTCACAATTTGACTAACTAATTCCGTACCGCTGTAAATTAACCCGCTATAAACCTGAACTAAACTTGCTCCTGCGGCTATTTTTTCTTGAGCATCTTCGGCACTCATAATGCCGCCCGCTGCAATAATAGGCACTTTACCATTTAACTCAGCCGCTAAACCACGCACGATAGAAGTCGCCTGCACTTTAACCGGCTCGCCGCTTAAGCCACCCATTTCACTGGCATACGGATGACCTGCGATGTTATCTCTGGCAATGGTGGTATTGGTCGCGATGACCCCATCAATGCCAAACTCGATCAACAACTTAGCAATATGGAGCAACTCTTCATCGGTAAGATCAGGAGCAATTTTTAAAACCAACGGCACATACTTGCCGTGTTCCTGATGAAGTTGAGTATGGACGTGTTTTAAGCTATCTAGCAGGTTTTTTATATCATCACCTTGCTGCAATTGCCGAAGATTTTGTGTATTGGGTGAGGAGATATTGAGCGTTATGTAGCTCGCAAAGGGATAGGCTTTTTGCATACCCAACACATAATCTTTGCTGGCCTCAGCAATGGGGGTATCGAAATTTTTGCCGATATTAATGCCGATAATGCAGGGACTACGGCTTCGTGCCACTTGGGCTAATAAATGTTCGATACCCTTATTATTAAAGCCCATACGGTTAATGACCGCGTTATATTCTGGCAATCTGAATAATCGCGGCTTTGGATTACCGGGCTGGGGTCGCGGCGTAATCGTGCCAAGTTCAATAAAGCCAAAGCCAATCTCCGCTAAGGCATCGATATAGTCGCCATTTTTGTCCATACCAGCCGCCAAACCAACTGGGTTTTTAAAACTCAATCCCATGACATCAACCGGACAATCCATAACTTTCGAGTTTACTAAACGCGCTAATCCGCTGCGATGGGCTAAATTTAACAACTTTAAAGTCACTTCATGGGCGGTTTCTGGCTCTAATGAAAACAACAAAGGCCTTAACATGGGGTAAAGATTCATACGAATTTCCTCGGGTTAGCGGTATTAATGGGGACTAGACAATTGGTAAGGTTTGGGATCAATTTTTGGGGGGCGTTTTAAAAGGATATCCACTAGCAATTCAGCAGATGCCGGCCCCATCACGAGACCATTACGAAAATGTCCTGCGTTAATGCTTAAGTTACTAATTTCTGGATGACAATCAATATATGGAATACCTTGTTGAGTCCCTGGTCTTAAACCTGCCCAATGTTTAATTAACGGATATTGAGCCAGAGCGGGTAACAGTTCTAATGCGAAAGCACTCAATTGCGCCTTGGCAGTCGGTGTGGTGGTTTTATTAAAAGCATCCTGTTCAACCGTGCTTCCGACGAGAATTTTTCCGTCTTTACGCGGAATTAAATAGCGATCGCCGTCTAACACCATCATGTTTAAAAAGCCCGGTTCAGCATCAAACAAGACCATTTGTCCTTTTATCGGACTAATATCCGGTGCCGGTGTCTCTAAACGAGGTAAAAATTGCGCCAATAAGCCCGCCGTCCACGCACCACTTGCGACAATGACTTGACTAACCGGATACGTTTGTTGAGTAGAACACAGGTGCGTAATTCGTTGGTTGTCAATTTTAAAAGCGGTTAATTCACACTGCTCTACAATTTGAACCTGTTTGTTGAGTAAATCTTGCGTCAAGGATTTAATCAAGCGTGGATTGCGGGCTTGAGCAATATCCGGCAGCCACAAGGGATTTAGGGCTTGGGTATGCAAACCATCAAGCCGCTCGGATTCTGCACTTGCAAAAGTAATACGGTTACTTTGACACCAGTGTATCGCCGCGTCGATATCTGGATTTTGGGTCATGAGCATTCCGCAAGGCAGCCATTCGGGATCAATACCCGTGTCGACGTGTAACGCCTCAGCCAATTTGGGATACAACTTTAGGCTTTGCAACGCTAAACGGGTAATCGCCTCCGCCTGCCGCCACGGATATAAAGGCAATAAAATGCCGCCACCCGCCCAAGAGGACTCTTGCCCAACTTGGTTTTTTTCAATAATCATCACGCTAGCGCCGGCGTTAATAAACTCACGGGCAGTCAACATGCCAATAACACCGCCGCCGATAATAGTCATGTCAGGAATAGATTTCATTGCGTCATTCAAGGTAGCTAAAAGTTGAGTAAATTATAACGTGCCTGCGGGATTGCCTTCGCTCTAATTTTGCAGCAACACTGCCAATTACGATCAAATACCCATATAAATCAAGGTATTTATCCCAATGAGAGTGGATAAAGAACGTATCAACCGCCTTACACCAAGCCCGAGTGGTTAACTGTTGTTTTATACTAACAAATGAGAAAAACCAGCCCAGTTTTCGCTTTAGTTGTTGATATAAAAGAAGTATTTTATTATTTTTAAAATCGATTAAAACTTGTAGCAATCTATTTTTGCTGCTATTATGCCCCCCGTAAGACACGCTTTGTTGTATAAAAGCAAAAACTAAAACAATAACCTGATGAGGGTAAATCGATGATGAATAAAAGTAAATTAGTCTTAGGTTTGGCTACAGCGTCATTAGCCATAGCTGTCGCCACACTTGCTCCACAAGCACAAGCGCATCAAAAAGCAAAAAAACATACGCATAAACACCATCATGCGATGTCAACAACCACTTACAGCAGCTCGTCTACTGAGCGTATGGCTGAAGCCGCTAATAACAAAGTTGAAGCATTGGAAGCTCAAGTACAAGCCATGCAATATGAATTGCAAGCCTTAAGATCCGAAGCACGTCGCCCTGTGACTACCGCTGATTCGATGAAAGTTCAAGAATTAGATCAGTGGATGGCTTCTATGAAATCTGAGCCAAGCCGTAAATCTGGCAGCAAAGATAACATGGTTTTCTTCCGTGGTGGTTATGCGCATGCGGATAGCTTAAGAGGCGGTACATTAGATCCTACAGCAGCTGGCGGCAATGCTGGTGGTGTATTGAATGGTGCAATAGGCAGTCAAGATGCTTGGTACTTCGGTGCTGGTTTTGATTGGAGCTTAGATGACAGCTTGTTTGGCATGATGAGCGGCACTGAAGTACTTGCTGAATTGATGTTTGATTACAAAGAATTGGGTGATAGAAAACCAAATGGACTCCCTGGCGTTAACACTCAAACAGCCACTGTTAACCAATTGACTTTAGCCGCTTCACCAAAAATAAAATTGTTCAAAGGTCAAGCTTTCCGTCCTTGGTTAATCCCAGTTGGATTTGAACTGAGCGTTGTCAGCCCTCCATCTGATGCGATTACCGTATTGAACCCAGGCTTGCAATTCGGCTTAGGTGCGGACTACAAAATTTGGAAAAACCTGTACGTGGGTGCAGACGCACGTTACCACTATGCGCCTGACAATATTGATGGCGTAAACACCAACGGCGTAACAGCTGGTGGTTATTTAGGTATTGGCTTCTAAGTTTAATAACTTAAATCCCAAAACTAAAAAGGGTGGAGGACTTAAATCCTCCACCCTTTTTTTGTGTCCGTGCTCAATATTGAGCGTCTACTCCAGAGTCATTCACGGAGAAGCTAACTACAACGCTGCTAAGCGACTCTCCGTCTGCGTTGATTTTTTGAAGTAATGATGCACGCCGTTAAAAATCGCACTGGCCATTTTAGCTTGATAAGTCACACTGGTCAGATTTTGCTCTTCTAAGGGGTTGGAAATAAAAGCCGTCTCAACCAAAATAGACGGAATATCAGGTGATTTTAAGACAATGAAACCGGCTTTTTGCACAGAATCTTTATGCAACACACTGATATTTTGAAAGTTTTTTAGCACACTTTTAGCGACATCATTACTAGATTGTTGTGTTGCAGTTTGTGATAAATCCAATAATACTGACGCTAACACATCTTCTTTATCATGCAGACTGACACCGCCCACTTCAGAGGCATTTTCACTATCCGCTAACCAATGCGCAGCTTCACTGGATGCACCACGAGTAGATAGCGTATAAACCGAGGCACCTCGTACCGAAGCATCTTTAAACGCATCGGCGTGTATGGAAATAAATAGGTCTGCTTTGGCAGCTCGCGCTAATTGCATTCGCTTTCTAAGATCAATGTAATAATCGCCTTTGCGTATCATAATGGCTTTCATATTGGGTTGCTCATTGATCAATGCCGCTAATTTCTTGGCAATCGCATAAGTCACCACCTTTTCTTCAGTACCTTGCGGACCATGCGCTCCGGGATCATCGCCGCCATGTCCAGCATCAAGGGCGATCACAAACGTTTTGTCTTTCGTCTCTCTAGCCAATTGCCCTGAACGCTTACGTGTATCCGCTTCTGCCACCGGCATCAGACCCTTACTGGTAGTTTTTTCTAGCGTCTCTTGACGTGGCTTTTGAACAGCAACAATTTCTTTTGGTACAACTGGTGATTTGGTTTTGATTTCAGGCGCAATATCAGCCGCTGCAAACGATAAGGTTTTATGAACTAAATCAACAATCAGATGCTGGCCATCTTTATTATTTGTACTTAAAAAAAACGTTTCTGGACTGATTTTCTTTTTTAAATCGACCACAACCCGTAAATCAGTGGCGTTTTTAGTCGCGGATCTCACTCTTGCAAATAAGGGATGAATAGACGATGGTTGCGTTAAGCCATGCGCCAGCTTGGCGTTTTTGATGTCAATAACCAAACGAGAAGGATTGGCTAACACAAAAACCCTATGTTTGGGTGAAGCAGTTACAGTGAAGGCGATACGTGATTTTTGCGCTGCACTGCCAAAACTTAATGAATTAACATTAACCGTACCTGCATAACACGCAACAGAAAAAAGCTGTAATCCAAGGATAAACAGAATTTTGTGATAATTTCTCATGGCGGACAAGGTAAAAAGTTATAATTTGCTTGAGATTATAACAGTAGGTCTTTGTTTTTTTACACTAGAATTTAGTTAATTTAGCAAGATCAAGACCACGACAACTCAAGCGCCTACCCATACCCTCAAGACTTAACTCAAGCGTAATATCAGGCTCTACTAAGTAGCCCTTGCCCTTGTCGGGCCACTCCACAAAACAAACGCCCTCCTGACTTAAATAATCTCTGATACCAATCCATTCTAATTCCTCAGGATCGTTAATACGATACAAATCAAAATGGCAAATTTTGCGCTCCCCAAGTGCATACTCTTCGACTAAGGTATAGGTGGGACTTTTAACTGTCCCCAAAAAACCGCCAGCCCTTAGATAGCCTCTAACAAGTGTTGTCTTGCCGACCCCTAAATTGCCACACAAAAAAACCAAGGCACGCGCAGGTATCAGTGTCCATAATTGCACGCCTAACTGTTCTGTCGCTTGGGTATCGGGCAAAAAAATTGTCATATCGACTCAGCTATTTAAAAGCGTTCTTAAATACGGCATCAAATCACGCGCTAATAAGCCGCGCTCACCGCTGGCTTGTGCGGCGTGATCTGCCGCTAAACCGTGCAGATAAGTCCCTTGTTCAGCGGCCTCCTGCGGATAATACCCCTGTGCTAATAACCCGCCAATGACGCCAGCTAACACATCGCCCATACCGCCGCTTGCCATCCCCGGATTACCGGTTGTTGAAACAGCGATTAGGTTATTTGAGGCAATCAGCGTTCCCGAGCCTTTTAAAACAATTGTGCCCTGATATTTCGTCTGTAAACTAAGCACGGCGGCGAATCGATCTTGCTGAATGGCGGCACTTGAACAGGCCAATAAGCGTGCTGCCTCGCCCGGATGCGGCGTTAAAATCCAGTTAGAGTTAGTCGCCGGCGATTGCGCCAGAAGGTTTAGAGCATCCGCATCCATCACAATCGGTTGTTGCGCGGCTATTGCCGCATGGAATAAGCTTTTTGCCCACTCGCACTGCCCCAGCCCAGGCCCTAATACCAACACCGTGGCTTTTTCCAGCAGAGGGTTAAACTGCGCCACCGTGCGAATGCCGTGACACATTAATTCCGGTCTATCGAAATTTAATACCGAGGCATGTTCGGGATGTGTTGCAAGACTGACCAAACCGGCACCGACGCGTAACGCGGCTTCGCCGGCTAATTTAACCGCCCCCGAATAACCCAAAGCCCCGCCAACAACCAAAACATGACCATAATTACCTTTGTGTGCCGATCGTCGTCGTTTAGGCATGTTTTTTTTGCTGACTCGATGAGCAGAAGGCGATACATCAAAGAACACTGATTCAGGTACAGCTAAACCATCAAAACAAATTTCGCCACAATAATCGACCGCTTGCCCTGAAAACAAGCCTTGCTTTAATCCAATAAAAGTCAGTGTTATATCCGCTTGCACCGCACAGCCTAGACAATGCCCCGTGTCCGCCGATAATCCTGAGGGAATATCTATCGCCAACTTCCCTCCAACACTGGCATTCATGGCTTTAATCGCAGCCAAATATTCACCGGTAACCGGTCTATCCAAACCCGTCCCTAATAGCGCATCGACAATGACATCGGCTTCGATAGCTTGATCGGGCAAAGACAACATATTGCTATTGCTTGATTGATACTGCTCAAAGGCGAGTCTCGCATCGCCTTTAAGTTTAGCCGGATCGGCACTAAAAACCTGAACCTGAAAACCTGCCAATTGCGCCAGTTTTGCAACAATATAGCCATCGCCCGCGTTATTACCAGAACCACAAATTACCGCCAGCGATTTTGCCAAAGGCCAATGCGTTGTTAGGCAATTAAAAGCCGCCTGGCCCGCTCGCGTCATTAGTTCAAAACCTGAAATACCGTGTTTTTGAATCGCGCTTTGTTCCAGTGCGCGGATATCAGTGGTTCGATACAGGGTTTGTGGTAATGGCGACATAATTATTCCGTAACATTTATTGCCCAGCCAAAGACATGCGTTCAATCAACAGAGAACCGGTACGCACATTACCGCGATAATCAACATCATTGCCCACTGCAAGCAATTGTTTAAACATGGTTTTTAAATTGCCCGCGATAGTAATTTCTTCAACAGGATATTGAATCACACCTTGCTCAACCCAAAACCCCGCCGCACCCCGAGAATAATCACCAGTAACCATATTAACGCCCTGCCCCATTAACTCAGTCACCAACAAACCGGTATTTAGCTGGCTTAACAATGCCGGAAAATCATGCTGACCTGATGAAATCGTCAAATTATGTACGCCACCGGCATTCCCTGTACTTTGCAAGCCTAATTTACGTGCCGAATAGGTGCTAAGAACATAAGCGTGCAAGATGCCATCTTTAACAATATCGCGTGTTCGAGTAGCGACCCCTTCACCATCGTAAGCGGCACTACCTAACGCGCCTGGCAAATAAGGTTGCTCATAAATATGGACAAATTCAGGAAAAATACGGGTATCCAACGCGTCCAACAGAAAAGAGGACTTTCGATATAAGTTGCCACCACTAATCGCGCCGATCAATGAACCCAATAGGCTCGACGCAATTTCCGCACTAAATAACACCGGACACTGCCGTGTACTTAACGAACGCGCGTCTAATCGGCGTAGCGTCCGCTCAGCGGCTTTGATACCGACCGCCTCAGCGGACTCCAAATGTGCCGCGTTTCTAGCGACCGTATACCAATAATCCCTTTGCATACTATCGCCGCGCTGCGCTAACACCGAACAACTCAAAGAATGCCGTGTGGACTCATAGCCTTGCAAAAAACCCAAGGTATTGCCAAAAATACGAATACCTTGATGGGTGTTAACCGTTGCGCCTTCTGAATTAGTAATCTCGCGATGGTATTCTCTGGCACTCGCCTCGCATTCGGTCGCCAAGGCTATGGCATTATCAGGGCTCAGTGACCAAGGATGATAGCGATCTAAATCAGGAAATTCTGTTTGTAACAAAGCACTATCGGGCAAACCTGCACACTCATCTTCGCTGGTATAACGCGCAATACTACATGCGGCACTGACCGTTTCTTTTATCGCATCATGGGATAAATCAGTCGTACTGGCGGAGCCTTTACGTTGACCAAAGTACACGGTAATACCTAAACCTTGATCGCAATGATGCTCGATGGTTTCTACTTCACCTAAACGCACCGAAACTGATAAGCCTTTTTCTTGACTTAAGCCCGCTTCGGCGGCACTAGCGCCTTGTTGTGTTGCTTCATCCAATAAAGTTTGGACAGTATTTTTTAAGCTGTTGATTTGTTCTTGATTTTGCACGGGAATTTCTTCTATTGATGAGTAAAAAACGGTAGGGACAGGCGGATTCACTAAGATTTAGTGCGGATAATCTTTAAAACAATGGTCAATTCTTTAAGTCTGCGCATGATTTTGGCTAAATGCACTCGATCTTTTACAGTCAAGGTAATCAAATCGATGCAGACTCGTTCGTCTTGATCAACGACATGAACATTTTCAATATTAGAATCTAACTCAGAAATGACTGAGGCAACAGTAGCTAATGCCCCGCGTTGGTTAAGGATTTCTAATCGTAGCTCAACTGGAAAATCCCCAGCAACATCATGACTCCATTCCACATCCAGCCAACTGGCAGATTTGCTTCTTAGCACCGAGCGATTACGACATTCATGATGATGTACCACAATGCCCTTGCCGGGATTGAAAAAACCAATAATGGCATCACCCGGAATGGGACGACAACATTTTGCTAATGTAATCACCATCCCCTCAGTACCCTTGATAACCAATGGCGTTTTTTGTGTTTGCTCACAGCCATTCAGCTTGATATTCGCGCTAATATCGTCTTGGGTAAGTTGCTTGGCTATCAAAAAAGGCATTTTATTCCCTAAGCCAATGTTTTCTAACAAAACATCTAAGGATGACATGTCCAGCATTTTACAAAATTTGCGTAATTTTGCCGGATCAATCATTTCGATCTGCATATTCATTTGTTGCAGCTCTTTCTCCAAAAGTCGTCGCCCTAAATTAATTGCTTCTTGCTGCTTAAAGTGTTTTAGATAATTACGAATGCTAGAACGCGCTTTAGCCGTAATCACATAATTTAACCATAAGGGATTCGGTCTAGCCCAAACTGCGGTGATGACTTCAACAGTCATGCCATTTTCAAGCTTAGTTTGCAAAGGCACTAACTGTTTGTCGATTCGCGCTGACACACAGCCATTACCGATATCCGTATGCACCGCATAAGCAAAATCGACAATCGTCGCACCGCGTGGCAATTTAATAATCCCGCCTTTAGGTGTAAAAACAAACACTTCCTGAGGGAATAAATCGACTTTTAGGTTATCAATAAATTCTAAAGAATCGCCGGCTGATTTTTGAATTTCTAATAAATCGCGTAACCATTCATTCGCTCGCGCCTGAAATTTTTCTGATTTATCGTCTTCTGACTTATATAACCAATGCGCGGCAATACCCGATTCAGCCATACGGTGCATATCATGGGTTCTGATCTGAATTTCAATGTTCAAACCATGTGGCCCAATCAGAATGGTATGTAAGGACTGATAGCCATTCGCTTTAGGCAGCGCAATATAATCCTTAAAGCGACCCGGCACGGGCTTATATAAATTATGCACAATACCGAGTACCCGATAGCAGGTATCAACGGTATCGCAAAAAATCCGAAACGCATAAACATCAAACACCGCCGCCAACGAGATTTTTTTGGTGTGCATTTTTTGATAAATGCTCCACAAATGTTTTTGCCGACCGGAAACTTGACAGCTTAAATGCCCTTCATCTAAGCGATTTTTTATTGAGCTTTCAATAACATTGACCAACTCATTACGATTACCGCGTTTTTTTTTGACAGCGGATTTAAGCACCGCATAACGCAACGGATACATCGCCTCAAAACTCAGCGTCTCAAGTTTGTGACGTATGGAATTCATACCCAAACGATTCGCGATAGGCGCGTAAATATCTAAAGTTTCACGCGCAATGCGGCGTTTTTTTTCCGGCGGCATCACCCCTAAGGTTTGCATATTGTGCAAGCGGTCAGCCAATTTCACCATAATGACCCGTAAATCTTTACCCATAGCTAAAAACATTTTACGGACATTTTCAGCCTGTGCTTCGGCATGAGATTTACTGTCGATCTTACTCAGCTTGGTTACACCATCGACCAATTCGGCGACATCTATGGTAAATTTTTCTGCTAATTCTTTTTTGCTGACTGAAGTATCTTCTATCACATCATGTAAAATGGCTGCCATAATGCCATTCGCGTCCATACGCATTTCAGCAAGACTAATGGCGACTGCAACCGGATGACAAATATAATCTTCACCCGTTTTACGCACTTGACCCGAATGCGCTAATGCGCCAAATTCATAAGCTCGCACACAGTCATCAATCTGGTTTTGTTCCAGATAACCCGACAAGGTTTCACACAAGCGCAGGATCAACTTATCCTGAGGACGCTCTGGCTCGACATGATCGGCTTCTGGTAACATAGCTTAATTAGAACAGCGGGGGATAATCATGACTTTCACCAACACGATGCAACATATTGACATTGCTCGCATTAACATGTCCTGCGGCAATTTCACGCAATGCCAAAACAGTGTCTTTATCTTTACCACGCGGTAAAAACTCGGTCGCCCCATGACTGAGCTGACGCGCTCGGGTGCTGGCTAATAAAACAAGTTTGAAACGATTTTCTACATGTTCCAAACAATCTTCGATAGTAACTCTGGCCATTATGTATACCTAAAAAATACAACTATGAAAAAATCGGCCTGCTAACAACAGGCCGATAGGAGAAAATATTGTAATGACAAATCCCTAAGCTCTCGTAAGAATACGCGAACCTCAGATAAATTATCTGGATTTTAAAATTGTAACAGCCGGTAATTCTTTACCTTCCAAAAACTCAAGGAATGCACCGCCACCGGTAGAGGTGTAAGACACACCATCATTCACACCAAACTGATCAATGGCCGCTAAGGTATCACCACCGCCAGCAATCGAGAATGCCTGACTTTCGGCAATCGCTTTAGCTAGAACTTTGGTACCTTCACTGAATTGTTCAATTTCAAAAACGCCCACTGGACCATTCCAAACAATCGTGCCGGCTGATTTTAATAACTCCGCATATTGTTTTGCGGTTTCAGGCCCAATGTCTAACACCATATCATCTTCAGCGATATCCGCTACGGCTTTAATCGTCGCGGTGGCAGTCTCTGAAAATTCCTTTGCACAAACGACATCAACAGGAATTGGAATCTCTGAACCGGCTTGTTTAGCGGCGCTAATCAGTGCTTTTGCTTCATCAACTAAATCAGCTTCATAAAGCGATTTGCCCACCGCATAACCCGCTGCGGCAATAAAGGTGTTCGCAATACCACCACCGACAATCAATTGATCCACTTTTCCGGATAAAGATTTTAGCACCTGTAATTTGCCAGATACTTTAGAGCCACC
This sequence comes from uncultured Methylococcaceae bacterium, assembly GCA_903945375.1. GTDB lineage: Bacteria > Pseudomonadota > Gammaproteobacteria > Methylococcales > Methylomonadaceae > Methylovulum. The sequence continues at coordinate 41,067 of CAJAVP010000030.1, forward strand.
TACGATAGCAATCAAAGGTTTAGCAGGCGTTTCTAAGGCTTTACCCAAGGCATCTAATTCACTTGCGAGCAATGGACCGGCACAAGCAATCGGTGCGAATTTTGCCACGCTATGGGTAGATGCTTGCGCTCGATGTGCTGTACCAAACGCATCCATGACAAACACATCACATAATGCCGCCATTTTTTGACCCAATTCGTCACTGTTTTTTTCTTCACCCAGATTAAAACGTACGTTTTCGCACAACACCACTTCACCCGGTGCAACGGTCACCCCCTCTAACCAGTCTTTTTCCAATCTTACTGGCTTGCCCAGTAAGCTAGATAATCTTTCTGCAACTGGTTTTAATGATGATTCGTCGTCATAAACACCTTCAACGGGACGACCCAAATGCGACATCACAATCACTGCTGCACCGGCAGCCAAGGCTTTTTCAATGGTGGGAACACTCGCTTGGATACGAATATCACTGGTCACTTGACCATTTTTTACCGGCACATTCAGATCTTGGCGAATTAATACACGTTTACCGGCTAAATCAAGATCAACCATTCTTTGAATCGACATATTTATCTCTCTTTTTTGTGGAAAAATTACAGTGAAATGACTAACAGATTACTTCATAAATTACGCTTTCCATTTGATCGAGCAACCGATACTAGGTATTTGGCTTTCAGGGCCTTTACCCGTCTCGGCGACTTGTTGCATTGCGTCAAACAGTTCACGCCGACTGCCTTCGGGTGCCGCCTCTTTATTGCTGGCATCTAAGCGTCCACGATATTGCAGTTCGGCATGGGCATTATAACCAAAAAAATCCGGTGTACAGACAGCACCGTATGCTTTTGCAACGTCTTGAGATGCATCGAGGAGGTATGGAAAAGGATATTGATGCAACACCGACATACGTTTCATATTATCGAAAGAGTCCTCTGGATAAGCCTCTACATCATTTGACATGATGGCGACACTGGCAATGCCCAATGATTTTAATGCCAGCAAATCTTTAATCAAACGCTCATGCACAGCTTTAACATACGGGCAATGATTGCAGATAAACATGACCAATAAACCATTTTCGCCCATGCACTCTGACAAACACCAGTGCCGACCATCAACGCCAAGTAGATTAAAATCAGGAGCGGCTTGCCCAAAATCACAGACCGGTGTTGCTATTAAAGCCATTTGATTACTCCTTATTCATCGTTTTTTTATGACTCAAATACCATTTGAGCGCCATAAAAGCGGTTGCGGCCAATACGGCAAATAAAATCCCATGCTCAACATTTTTGATTGTTTTCAGCAAATTATCAGCAACGTCACCAAAATGATAGACTAGCCAGACGATACTTGGAACACTGATTAATGCCGCTAAACCGTCATAGAAAAAAAACACTTGAAAAGGCAAATGCAGCGTCCCGGCTGAAAAAAAGGTCGGTGCTCTTAATAACGGCATAAAACGCGACACAAAGATAACTTTATTGCCGTGTTCATGTAATTTGATTTTTACAGACTCCAGCCGTTCAGGTGTCAGTAGTTTACTAAACAAAGGTTTTTTGGTCATTTCTCGACCATACTTTGCACCCAGCCAAAAGATAGTGCTATCACCTACCAAGACTCCCGCCATACAAACAATGATCATGACCCAGACATTAACCATACCGTAATAAGCTAGCATCCCGGCAACAAATAGGGTGATATCTTCAGGGATGGGCAAACCCAATCCACAAGCGAGTAAAATTCCAAATACCAAGACATAGGGCATAACCCCACTAAAATTGAGCACAAAACCTAACAATTCCTGCACTGTGTAATCCCCCATAGAATAATAATTATTGTTGTAATCTGCGCTTTCCCGCTATCGCACACCTTGGCATTGGACGCAATCTTCTTGGTTGTTATAAAACTATTACTAACTTCCATCCCATTATAGCAAGCTTAGTTCGCAATCCCTTTGGATTTCAGGATTCTTGTTCATTTATTTTGGGTTCAAGATGAATAATTTTTCCTTGTTCATCAAAAAAAACAGTAATCAAACTCGCCAATCGGCAAGGTGCTAATTCGCCGCGTGAGACGTGGTAAAAAGCACATAATTGCTCATCATCGACCGCTTCTTTTAACAACGCTGGGCGTTTTGTCTTACGGGATACTCGAAAATAAACCCAACTTAACCATAACACCACTTGTACCAATAACACCTCAGCATAAATCTTCAGCAGATGTAATAAGCTGCTGTACCCCCCAAACCAGCGCATCTCATCATTCATTTTATAATCGCCAAGCAACCAATCCGCTAAGGTTACGAGGGGTATTAATAAATAAAGCCACATCAGCCAACACAGCATCCACACTAAGAGACTACCCACCCGTTTTTGCAAACTCTGCAAATGGGGATAATCAATAATAAATTCCTTCATTTTTTCCGTAAGCCCCGATCTAAAGTCACCCAAACCGCACGTTGACCACGCTTTTTTCTTAACGCTTTAATCGTGCCAGCAATCGTCGTTCCGACATTCATCAACCAATACGCAATGGGATACCAAACCATCCAGTAATAATATCGAGCCGTGCCTTTACCGCTGTATTCGTAGCGTGAATCAATCGACAAACTCACCGCAAACTGGATTAAGCAAGTTAAGCTCAGTAAGGTACTCGTCCAACTGGGACTAAGATTATGCAATGACTCACTATGCGAACCCAACCCTAAACCTACGATGCCCAATAAAATATGCAAGAGAATTAAATGCGCCCAAACGGTACTTATCAAACATTCAAAGTACAATAGCCACATTCCGCGCGAACGCCAACGAAATAAAGCACTAAAATAACGTAACAAAACCTCTGCACCGCCCTGCGCCCAGCGAACCCGCTGCCGCCAGAGTCCTTTTAGCGTTTCAGGCATTAACACCCAACACAATGCATTGGGTTCAAAATAAATCGACCAACCCGCTAGCTGCAATTTCCAACTGATATCAATATCTTCCGTCACCATGTCGTTACTCCAATAACCGACATCATGTAATGCCGATTTACGGAATGCGGCAATCACACCCGACACAGTAAACACCTTACCATAAGAACGTTGCGCCCGTTTGATCATACCGATAATGGCCGAGAACTCCCCCACTTGAATACGCCCTAATAAGGTGGAACGGTTTCGAATACGTGGATTACCGGTTACCGCCCCTACTTGCGGATTAACCAAGAAATGCCTAACCATCCAGACGACGGCTTCTGGTGCAAGCAACGCATCGCCATCAATACAAACCAGATACTCACTATTAGCCAACAATGCCGCCGTCCGCAACCCCATCGCTTTGCCTTGATTAGTATGTAAATTAATCACTCGCAACTGTTCATGTTGTTCGGCTAATTGCAATAACACCGCCAAGGTATTGTCTTTACTGCCATCGTTGATAGCAATGATTTCAATAGCCGGATATTTTTGCTGCAAGAGAATTTCGATGGTTTCGCGTATATTTTCCGACTCGTTATAGCAAGGTACCAAAATGGATACCGGTGGATAACTGGATAATTGCGGCGTGTATTCAATATGCCCTTGCTTACCCCGCTCAAATCGGTAATAGAAAATGATGGCACCAAACATCCAGATATACGCCATAAACAGCGGATAGTAATAAATGAAGCCACTGATAAATCCGTTAAGTAGCTGCCATTGATACATGCTAATTAACGCTGCCTCTGTCGCACTCTCAAACGCCCGTAAAGACATCATGAGGCTTGATAGACTGCTCTCAAAAAAATAATTCATGCCGTTTTACGGTAAATTAGGAAGAGAAAAATGTTGTTGTAAGACCTTGAGACTGGGCTGATCGGTAAAAACATTATCAGGATAATATCCTAGATGCTTAACCCCCAATTTTTTTAACAGCGTCAGTTGCTCAATAAATACCGGCATCGCGATTTTTTGTTGGGTTCTCCAATCAACCGACTGCAATTCAAAAATCATTTTATTTAAACCCTCAGGGTACGCTGCAGTGGCTTCGACTAATTTATGTAACCACACCAAGGGTTGCTCGGCTTCTTCCATAAACGGCATCGCTTCGATAGCGACATAATCATAATGCGCCAAAAACGAACTAAACGATTGAGCAAACCATTCTTCGCTGTCTGGCTGCAATAAAGGCAAAGCATAAAAATTTCGGGCGGTTTTAATGCCGGGGCGATACACGCGTACTCGGCTGGCTAATTCATCCGTAAACTGATTCAGCAATTCCGTTTTGTGCCGAGCCCACGCTAAACGCATGGCAGAAGTCGCATGAAGTTGCTCAAACTGTCCGGGCAAATGCCATAATTGTTGCGTCATCGCCAATGCTTGCTGTGAGGCATCTTCAAAATCAGACAAAATCCCATCGTCATGAAAAAGAATACCGTCGAAATTGCAATATTTAGCTAAATCCTCATAGATTTCAGCAATATATTTACGGGCATCGGCTTGAAAGGGCGACAAACGCGTATAAATATGACTGGCCTTTTGTGCCTTACCATCACGCCATTCCTGCACATACCAGTTTTCCGGCAAATGGTTTTGATATGCAAGAATAGGCATCCACGCATAAACTTTAACGCCAGACACGCGCCTTAATTGCCAGGCGACTCGATTGAACAAATCTTGCTTAACCGGCAGATGTCGATTGGGAAAATACAGGCTATCAGCATTACCATCCCCATCTGGATCGGCGTAAGCTTGTAAAAAAACCGTGTTGATATTCATCGCTTTTATGCGCTTAACCACATTATCAATATTGAGTTCGGTTTGTTTAGGATCGTTATCATAAAGATAATCCATATCCAAATGCGCGACGCGCTGTTGTCGGTCGCTACGCAACGAGGTGATAACCTCTGCAAATTGCTCAACATTGGGGTTGCCAAACAAAATCAACCGACGCAAGGCATGAATATCAGCAATCGTATTAAACCCGTCAATTAAGCCCATTGTCATCGACATCCCCGCCTCATCCGCCGCTTCCAAGGCCAAACGATTATATTCACCATAAGGCCACACCATGACACGCGGTCTTTCGCCAGTCTGCTGAAAAATAAACGCCGCGCTGTCTAGTAATCTAGCACGAATACGAGCTTGATACTCCGTATCTGACTCATAACGCGCGGTCTGCGGATCATATAAGCGAGTCACGACCGCCGCTTGCGTATTGCCTTGTGGGTTGCCGACAATTCCCTTGTGCAAGTCATAGCTATGCGAGGCTATCTCGACTAAACCAGATTGTTTAAGCGCTTGAACTTCAGGCCACGTCAACAAGGCTTGAGTAATATCCGCAGGCTTATTTTTGCCCGCCATCCACTCACCCACCAATGAAACGGTCGCAGGTAAATGGTGTTTTTTTAACAACGGAAAAACTTTGCTATAAAAACTCTGATAACCATCATCAAACGTCAATAATACCGATTGTTTAGGCAGCGCTGTTTTACCCGCTGCCGCGTCAAAGACATCTTGTACGCGAATAATGTGATAGCCATGATCTCGCAACCAAACGATATGCGCTTCCAATCGATCCACACTGACATCCGTAGAACTGACTGGCTGTGCCTTGCTTTCTATAATATCGTGATAATTAAGGACTAAAAAATGCCCATCATCTGCATGAGCAACACTCAAAACGAACCAAGACAATAAAAATAGCCCAAAATTTGCAAGAAAATACCGTTTACTGGCAATACAAAGGTTACAGAAAAGCATATCAATCTACTGAAAGAGGTAAAATGCTTTATTCTACCAACTAAAGCGTTTGACTTCTAAAACATAACGTATGACGACATAGTTTTCTGCATACCTTAGACTGACAATCGACCCACTATTCCAATACCTATTGGCTATCCCATGAACAAAAAATACCTGATTAGCTTAAGTTTGCTGAGTGTGCTGATGATCGCAATTGCCGCAGCATTTATGCCTAAAACCCTTCAAAAAGCAGGCATAACGCCACCCGCAACCGTCTACCGACATGGCGATGAAACCAGCAGCGTTGAAAAACCTTGCTCCAATGAACATCCCGACTGGCGATCCGCACAAACCATTGAGGGTGTCAGCATCAGCGAAGCTATCGCCTGTGAGCCGGATAATCCCTATGATGTCGCCGTCGCCGTAAAGGGCACAAATAATGTGTCAATGGCAACCTTGATGCAAACCGATTTAGCCCAAGATGCACTAACGCTCAGTGATGATCTGGATCATGATGGCGACCCGGACGTTATTCGCATCAAACTGGAAATCGTTGAGCTGAATGGTTCTAGCCCAGATGGGGATTTTCTGATAAACACCTATGCGATTGCTCCTGGCATTCAACCGGGGTTATGGGTTTTTGCGCCTAAATCACGCGGCATGGCGGTAAAGAATTTTAACTCAAGCGTTGCCACCCCGCTTTTACGTGCTCCCTCCCCTACCCTTCGCGTTGAACAAGGTGATCAAGTTTATATCACTTTGGAAAACACGCATTACCTACCCCACACCATTCACTTACACGGCGTTGACCATGCGTGGATGACGGCGGACGGTCAGGATAACGATGGCGTCGAAGAACATCCGGTATTACCTGGCAAAGCCCATACCTACGAAATTCAACCCAGACATGCCGGCACGATGCTTTATCATTGCCATGTACAAACCGCTCAACATTTGCAAATGGGCTTAAGTGGCTTATTCGTTGTTGAAGAAAATAAAGCCAATAATTGGGTACAAACCTTCAACATCGGTGCCGGTCAAGTCCGTCATCCCTCAGTAGCCGTCAAAAACACCTATACTCAAGAATACGATTTGCTCTACCAAGCCATCGACAAAAAACTGGCGCATATCATCCAAGATGCTGTTGATCCACGGCTGATCTCGCAACGGATGAGCCGCGAATACAATATGACCGAATCCTTTGAAAATTATTTTCTACTCAACGGCCATGCTTTCCCTTATACCTTACGGGACAGCATGATTACCGTCAGTGAAAATGAACACATCAAACTAAGAGTTGCCAATGGACAACGCTCAGCAGTAGCCCTACATTTTCATGGTCACAAAGCCACGATCACGGCTTATGATGGCGTCGATCAACCCGAAGGTTTACAAATTACGCGTGATGTCTTTGATATTGCACCCGCACAGCGACTGGACTTATCCTTACAATCCATTAATAACGGTCTCAACAGCTACGGCCCTGGCTTATGGATGTTCCACGATCATGTTGCTACCGGCACCACCACCGATGGCATGGAACCTGGTGGCAACATGGCAATACTGGCTTACCAGTCATTACTCGATGAACAAGGGATGCCAAAAATGCACGATGAACTACTCAACGTCGTCTTCAGCAAAGATTACTATGCTAAAAATCAAGCGATATGGAATCAAGGCGATTTTGCTCAATTACTCGGCGATGCGGGACAAATAGAGCCGGATTATATTCATATCATCGTCTTTGGCTTGGCATCAGGGCTGGCAATTGGCGTCCTCATTAGCCTCATCCTGATTTATAAACGGAGAACCGCATAATGTTTTTAACTCGCTTTGTTATTTTAGGAGTCTTAGGGCTTGGAGCTGTTATGCCCGCTTTAGCCATGATGCAGCATGGGAACATGAGCATGGACGAGCATGGCATGATTATGAATGCTAATCCGAATAATCTACCGCGTGACTGCGAAAAAATCACCGAAGAGGTCAATATCACCATCCACGCAGGACAACAATACGCCAGCAAATTCAATGGCAAAATGTTCGCTTTCGACAATCAGCAATGGAACGTCAAACCGTGCGCCAAAATTAATATTACCTTCATCAATGATGACCAAATTCGCCACCAATTGATGATTCACGGCTTACCCGGTTATCTTTATCCTGAAGGCATGTTACATCTGGAGCTGTACGGCAAGGGCGAATTACAAGCCTCGTTAATTATGCCAAGTCAAAAAAAGACCTATTTGGTTCATTGCGAGCTGCCACAACATGCCGAAAAAGGCATGAAAGCCCAATTGAAAGTCGATGGCGGAGATGGGGATCTACCCAGTATTCCAGGCATAAGTGCTGCCATTAAAGGCGATACGTATTCAGTCAATTGGTCGAATGCAAGCGAGGGGATTTTGCTACTCTGCCTGCTTGCAGGCATTGCCGCGCCGTTTATTGTATTGAAAATTAAATAGACCAATAAAACCAGCTAACGCTACCTAGATAGCGTTAGCTGAAATTAATTTGAGCGACTGATATTGCAAGCATAACAAGCAAGTATCAGAAAAGCGGGTAAAAATGAATAGCTTATTTACCGTATTTTTTACGGAATTTATCAACGCGACCTGCTGTATCAACAACGCGCTGTTTGCCGGTATAAAAAGGATGGCATGAAGAGCAAACTTCTATCTGCAAATCCTTAGCTATGACAGAACCGGTGACAAAGGTATTACCACAACCGCAGGTTACAGTAATTTGTTTATAGTTAGGATGAATTTCTGGTTTCATATCACGTTCACACTACCCAAAAGCGGGCTACATACTTATTGAAGAGCCGCGTATAATACGGTTATCCCTTCAGAATCGCAACCTTAAATTTAAACTTATGCGTATTATCACCTTTAACGCCAATGGCATCCGCTCTGCCGAACGCAAAGGCTTCTTCCACTGGCTGCATCAACAAAACGCCGATTTTGTCTGCATACAGGAAACTAAAGCCCAAATCCAACAACTCACGGCCAACTGTTTTTACCCCGAAAATTACCACTGTTATTATCATGACGCAGAAAAAAAAGGCTATAGCGGCGTTGCCATTTACAGTAAACACTCACCTGATACCGTAATCAGCGGCATTGGTTGGCAAGATTTTGATGCCGAAGGTCGCTTTATTGAAGCGCAACTCGGCAATTTAAGCGTCATCTCGCTTTACCTTCCTTCTGGCTCTTCCAGCTCAGAACGACAAGCCGTCAAGTTTGACATAATGAATCGATTTACCCCTTACTTACGAGAACGAGCCCAAAGCCAACGAGACATTATTATCTGTGGTGATTGGAATATCGCCCACAAAGAAATTGACCTCAAAAACTGGCGCAGTAATCAAAAAAACTCAGGCTTTTTGCCTGAAGAACGCGCATGGCTGACAGAATTATTCGCCGATGGACAATGGCAAGACGCATTTCGACTCATCAATCCGCAGGCCGAGCAATATACGTGGTGGTCAAATCGCGGACAAGCATGGGCAAAAAACGTCGGTTGGCGGATTGACTACCAAATTATCAGTGCCTCATTAAAAGATAAAGTCATAGCGACCCACATTTACAAAGACGAGCGTTTTTCAGATCACGCGCCCTTGATTATTGATTATCAACTTTGTCCATTGCCATTACGTTAACCATCGACCTCAAGGCCCGCGTATTTTTTGTCGGCTACGCAATTTGCAATTTGCACGATTCCAATAGTGAGACTAACACGTTAAATAGACTATCTAATTCTTCAATGACAAATCGCTTGTTATAGAAAATATATTGCCGATTTTGCAACATGCCAATTTCCCAAATTTCGCCATTTGACACTAAGCCATAAATGGGCAATTGCAGATCTTTGTTGATTTTTTGCATCGCAATCATTTCTAAAGCGCATTGCGCCCAGCCCGCTGAAAAGTTATCTTTTTTAGCTTCAACCACTGCCAACAAAGGTGCATCGAAAATGATTTTACCTAAACTTGAACGTTTAGAAATGACATAATCCGGAATGCCCGTTAATTCATCGTCATAGTCAATCGATGCATGACTCCAAATGGCCAAAATATCGGCATACGGTTTCCACGCTTCTTTTAGTAGCGGATAAATTAGATTTTCACAAATTGCCGCTTCTGACACATCATAAGCCACTTCTTTTAGCGTAAAGAAAATATCTTGCCTTACAGTTTCATTGAGACGTGCTGTTTTAATAATCTCAAAATCCGCTTCTTGGTAATAAATTTGATAATGCTTTAAAACAGCAGCTAAGGATTTAAATTGATTGGTAAATGCCATCATTTTCTCCTGTTGAAAATCACAAGTTACACCGAACCTATGCACTCATCCCTAACGGAGTGTAGGGATAAGTACATAGCTTACAGCGACGTCAGATGGCAATCATCAACACAGCTGAAAACACTGTAAGTTGGTGTGTAAAACAGCAAATCCTAGGGCTAAACGGTTGCAGGTAAGCGACACTTATTTTTTTTCAACCGTCTCAGAAGCTGGTGGAGATTTTATAGACTCCGTTATTTTAAGCGATTTGGGTATATCGCCCGGGGCTTCTTTCTCTGTTTTTTCTTGATGAGGTGCTTTTACGTCATCATGTGCTTTATCGGTTTTTGTTGACTCGCCATGTGACGCATGATCACCCTGTGAACCATGATCTTGACTAGGCGCTATCTTTGGCTGCTCCAGCTCTTTGAGCGGTTGCTTGATCGATGGTTTTTGCGGCAATGGTGGTATGGTCTTGCCATGTTCAATAGGATGGCTGGGATGAGACGCTCGTTCTGACCCATGAACGGGCTCTGGCTTCGGCATTTCAGGATGTTTTGCCAACAGTCTCGGATTTCTACGCGCAGAATGAGGTAATTCTAACTTGGCTTCGACTTTGCAATTTTTATCCGTAGACGATGCTTTACCGTGCTTAGCACAATTCTGAACTGGCTTTAGCTTTAACTTTGGCTTCGGTTTGGCTTTAGAACCCACCACGCCACATTGACTTTCGGCAGCTGTACAAACGCCAGCTAATTTATCATAACTCCCCTGAATGCCAGCGGATAACGCCTCCGACATTGAACCGCACGGCCCTGTCCATTGCCAAGCATTTTGTTTGAAATGCAATGTCCATGACGATTCCCAACACCATTTTTTGTTGACGAGCTGTCCTGCCAAAATAGACGGGGAATGATAAGGAGCGGAAGCTTTAAGTAAGACATCAGGATTACTGCTAAGGACTTGTTCAACCGTCAAAGCCTCTTGTCCCTTACGGTTGGCTGTAGGCATCTTCAAATGTAAACCTTGCTGCTGTTCTGATTCCTGCAAAAAATTATTGAGTTCCGGCATGGTATCCGCGTTGAAAAGGTGTCTGACTCCCAGATCATCAACCACCAGCCAAACTAAAGTTTCTGGCCTTGAACCTTTCCATAGCGGCAACTTACCCTGCTTCAGCATATCGACTAAAGCAGGCGCATCAAACTCAATGTGCATGACTCGCGCAAGGGTATCAGGCGTATAAGCATTGTCAGCTACAGTAAACCATTCCCGCTTAATTAATGCCTGAGCTCGGTTTAACACGTTATGAATGGTTGGATCTGTTGCCAGATTTGAGCCAACCACGATTCGTTGTAAAACAATCATCAAGGCCTCTTGAGCTGCCGCTTGACGATCTTCAGGCTCTTGGCTTAGCGTAATCGCTTCGGCTTCAAATAAATTTTTCTTTTCAGCGGCAAAACTCGGTTGCCAAGCCAACAAACAGAACACTAACAATAAGTTTAAAAGCATTAATCTCTCCCACAGCGTAAGAATGCCATACCATAAAATGACGCTCGCTCTAAATCCTTAGAAATGAGCATGGAATAACTTAGGCAAGTTGCCAATAGTCGGAGTGCAGGCTTTGCATGCACGCCAGCCACACACAGTTGTTCGCTTTATTTCATGCTCGCTCCTTAGAAACGAGCAAAGGAGCTGAATTGTTACGAATAGCCTTTACCCAATGACCATTAGGCATAAAACAGCAAAAGCACTGACAAATCGCCCTCAGCTTTAGCGGTAATGGCAGACTATTCTTAACAGCCTGCTGATAATTTAAAGCTAGCAATTCGGGTTTGCCAGAACCACTCATAACCATCTGAATTATTCGCGTAATATTGGTTGGTATACCAAAACGTACACTCATCGACCGGATCGACAGACAAGCTACTGTAATCTCCCCAGCGTTCACTCGCTCGTTGAGAACCATGTCCTTTATAAATAATCCCCTCTAAACTGAGTGTATTGGGTAAATCCGTCGACAACCGCCCCGCATAAGCAATACTGGGAAACGTACTGCTGCTGGACAAACTATAACCTATAGCCAAATCACCCCATTTATTCAGCGCCGCGCTACCCATCCAACGCGAACGATTGTCGGGTGCAAAAGTGCCTTGTTGGGCAACACGGATTGCTTTCGTTTCTGGATTTTGCAGCAATAAATACCATCTTACCGCCGCTGCACCGACAGCTTTACCACGCACAGTATGATTAAATACTAAGGTTGAACAATGAGTTAAACTAGAATCCACTGGACAGCTTTCCGCAAAATAACGATATTGCAAACGATACATGGGACGATCCGATAAAGAATCTAATTTTTGGGATTTATTATTAAGTCCCAACGGCTGCGAAATACACGTCGATATCTGTGTGGCTTTCGCACAAACCGAAGCCTGAAAAGGCGCAACGGTCAATGGGCTATTCTCGATAATAGAACCGGTAGATTTATCGCTGGAAAAATCGGCTTGCACTGCAAATAAGCGCAATTTATTGGTTGGTAAACCATTGGCAGTATTATTATCCAAGGAAACCAGATAATTCGGCATGTCCGTTGGCGCAGCCGCACCATCAATATCACTAGGCAATAACACCGACAAGCCCTTTAGTTTTGCTAAACCGTGATAATTGACACCAGCACGTTTACCTTGCAGCATATTTTGTCTATCAAACACCATGACAGCTTCGCCTTTATAAGTATCACCGACGTACTCTTCCATCGTCATGTAATACCCATCATGCCAAACACCAAATTTGGGGTAATCACCTAAGCGATTATTGGGAATCACAAAATCGTAAACATAATAACTGCCCGTTGGATCGCCGGTGCTGGAAACAGCAATACACTCATGATAGGGCGGACGGTCACCTTTATAATTAAATTGACTTAATAGCCAGCGATCCGCTAAGCCATCATAAAGCACAATCGGATCGCCTTGGTCTTCAGTCGCACAAGGGCCGGCGAGACCAGACGCGGCAAATAGCGAGCTAAGTTTGAAGGCGTTCGTCATGGGTTTGCCGGTTTGTTTATCGTACACACGGTATAAATTATTAACCATTTGCACATAATGCGAGAGTCCCACATCGCCGTTGACATCTGAGGGTGAGGAAGGCGAACCAAATACCCGATTATTGTCTTTGCCGCTCAACCCTTCAAAATTAAGCAGTGGTGCCGGTGCAAGAGCAACAGCTTGCCGCTGTTGCTTAGCAACAAAAACATCCGAACCGCTTAACTCAGAAGATAAGCCGTTTACTGCGCTAGATTGTTTGTGCACAGGAACGACTTTTCTCGTTTTTAGCGCCTCTTTAGCCATAACTTGCGGAAGTTCCGTCAAGCGCGGCGATAGTCCTGCTGAACTGGGCGGCAAGCGTTTTGACTCAATGCTATTTGCTGCGTCCTGAGCCAATAGCGGCGTACTTAACGCACATAACAACCAAAGTGAATACAAATATCTGAAAGTCATGGGATTAACTCCATTGATAGAAAGAAAATGTGTGCGGTCATGGATTATGACCTTAATTCGCCAGATCGACCTTAAGCAAAATATGCCGCTCGTCGTCACTTGTCCGCCAAACACGAGCCAATTTTTTATCGCCCTCAACATAGGACTGCAAATTCACTGCACCCAATTCGACCCACTCGCCCAATTTAACCGTGATTCTGGATTGCGTCCCTTGCGTTTGGATTTGTCCGTTGCTACGCCGTGTGTCAGACCAAGGCGCAATATCCAGTAGCACGTCTTGCCCCAATAATTGCGGCACAACCGCAAAGCCAGTGCTGACAGGTTGGTATTCCGTATGTGTTGACACATTGGGGTAGCCATAACGGTCTTGAGAAATTTGTACCTTTTGCACGGGATAAGCTTGCCCTGTTTTAATATAAGCTGTATTGCCGTTTAAGGTTCTCAATACTTGTGTACTGTCTTTCTCAAGCTCTTGCGTTTGATAAGTGCGGATAGCGCGGCTATTCAGTTGCTCTGCGTTCACCTGAACGCCTTGTAGCACGGTTATTAGCAAATTTTGTTGTGGCTTATCCAGTTGTTGCAACAGCTGTTTGATTCGCCCTAACCGTTCTGGACTGGTTTTAACCACCAACTGACGACCATCAGACACAAGCGAATCTGAGCTATCCAATGCTGGCTGTAATAAAGGCAACAGCTCTGACGCGGAACGATTAAACAGCGGAATCACTTCAAGCACTGTCTCGCTCGCTCCGCCATTGCCCACCGAAAAAACAAACATCAACCCTACAAGCCACCTAAATCTCACCGCGACCTCTCAAAGAAAAGGGGCTTTCGCCCCTATTCATCAAATACCTTGATAAAGTTCAAGATATTGCTCTGCACTGCGTTGCCACGAAAAATCTTTCTTCATCGCATCGACTTGCATATTATCCCAAGCTTCGCGGTTAGTGTATAACAGCATGGTTCGTTTTATGGCTTCCATCAAAGAACCCGCACTCGCTTCGTTAAACACAACGCCAGTTGCCGTACTTTGAGCAATGGTCTCAGGTATCGCATCAATGACCGTATCGGCTAAGCCGCCGGTTTTTCTAACAATTGGAATCGTGCCGTAGCGCTGACTATACATTTGATTTAAACCACACGGCTCAAAACGAGAAGGCATTAAGAAAATATCCGCGCCGGCTTCAATCGCATGCGCTAAACCTTCATCATAACCGATGGTCAAAGCCATTTTATCTGGGTGTAATAATGCCAATTCTTGCAGTTGCTGTTCAAAATCTTTCTCGCCAGCACCCAACAAAATAAACTGCATCGACATCGACATCATCTCTGGTAAACAGTCAATGACCATATCAATGCCTTTTTGTTCAACCAAGCGGCTAATCAAGGCAACCACCGGCACTTTAGCATTAACTGGCAGTCCCAATTTTTTCTGTAACTTGGTTTTATTTTGCGTTTTCTTAGTTAGCGTCGTCGCATTGAATTTCGGGTTGATATAAGCATCCGTTTCCGGATTCCATTGATCCATATCAATGCCATTGATAATACCAACCAAAACATCTTTTCTATGCGTCAATAAGCCTTCCAGACCATAACCAAATTCCGGTGTCTGAATTTCCAGCGCGTACGTAGGACTGACGGTAGTAACACGATCCGCATACACCAAACCGCCCTTAATAAACGACAACATATGGTTAAACTCAACTCCATCCGGATGCCATAATTGCCCGGGTAGATTGATAGCAACCACTTGATCCGCTGGAAAAATACCTTGATAAGCCATGTTATGAATGGTAAACACGGTCGCGGGTCGATCGTGTTCTAGCGACAACAACGCAGGCACTAAGCCGGTTTGCCAATCGTTACAATGCACAATGTCTGCTTTCCAATCTTGATTAATTCGATCCATTGCACAAATCACCGCAACACGACAAAACAAGGCAAAACGCTCGGCATTATTGGGCCACGCATTACCTTGTTCATCAGTGTAAGGATTACCCGGATAATTAAAAAATTCCGCACAATCAACTAACCAGACAATGACCTGACTGTCTGGCATACGGGTTTCCAGTAAATTGACATCGCGGTTATCAATACGCACCGTGCAAAGGAAACGAACCGGCCCATTAGTTTTTAAGGCTTGATAATTGGGCATAATTAAACGAATGTCTTGCGACAATTCCGCCAAGGCTTTCGGCAAGCTACCCGACACATCTGCCAAACCACCCGTTTTAATCAACGGATGCGCTTCGCTGGTTACAAAAAGAATTTTTTTCTTAATTTTTTCTATCTTTGCCATTTTTTATCCTTGAGCCGTAACCTTCAACACCAACGCGCCCAATGGTGGCAAGGTCAGCCAGATGGAGTGCGGGAGGTTCATCCACGGCATAGGTTGTGCCCATACAGAGGCATTGCCGATGTTGCTGCCGTCGTAGTAACTGGAGTCGGAGTTTA